>NZ_KV804213.1:708-1381 GCF_001811305.1 Streptococcus sp. HMSC056C01 | reverse complement strand
AAGCCAGTTTACTGGTCATGGTCATCTGAGTCAGCTCTTGCTGAAGCGGAAATTGAATACCATGACTTGGTTTCAACATCACTTTACTATGCCAATAAGGTCAAGGATGGCAAAGGTGTGTTAGACACTGATACTTACATCGTTGTTTGGACAACAACTCCATTTACTATCACTGCTTCTCGTGGTTTGACTGTTGGTGCGGATATTGACTACGTTTTGGTTCAACCTGCTGGTGAAACTCGTAAGTTTGTGGTTGCTGCTGAATTGTTGAACAGCTTGTCTGAGAAATTTGGCTGGACTGATGTTCAAGTTTTGGCGACTTATCGTGGCCAAGAATTGAACCATATCGTGACAGAACACCCATGGGATACTGCAGTAGATGAACTCGTTATCCTTGGTGACCACGTTACAACTGACTCTGGTACAGGTATCGTCCATACAGCTCCTGGTTTTGGTGAGGACGACTACAATGTTGGTGTGGCTAATGGTCTTGAAGTTGCTGTGACAGTTAACGAACGCGGAATTATGATGGCTAATGCTGGCGCTGAGTTCGAAGGTCAATTCTATGACAAGGTGGTTCCAACTGTTATCGAGAAACTAGGCAACCTCCTTCTTGCTCAAGAAGAAATCTCTCACTCATACCCATTTGACTGGCGTACGAAAAAACCAATCA
>NZ_KV804213.1:362-608 GCF_001811305.1 Streptococcus sp. HMSC056C01 | reverse complement strand
GGCGTACGAAAAAACCAATCATCTGGCGTGCAGTGCCACAATGGTTTGCCTCTGTATCCAAATTCCGTCAAGAAATCTTGGATGAAATTGAAAAAGTGAAATTCCATTCAGAATGGGGTAAAGTTCGTCTTTACAACATGATTCGTGACCGTGGTGACTGGGTTATCTCTCGTCAACGTGCTTGGGGTGTTCCACTTCCGATCTTCTATGCTGAAGACGGCACACCAATCATGACAGCTGAAACGA
>NZ_KV804213.1:0-262 GCF_001811305.1 Streptococcus sp. HMSC056C01 | reverse complement strand
AAGACGGCACACCAATCATGACAGCTGAAACGATCGAACATGTAGCTCAACTCTTTGAAGAGCATGGATCCATCATCTGGTGGGAACGTGATGCTAAAGACCTCTTGCCAGAAGGATTTACACATCCAGGTTCACCAAATGGTGAGTTCAAGAAAGAAACAGACATCATGGACGTTTGGTTTGACTCAGGTTCTTCATGGAACGGAGTTGTGGTTAACCGTCCAGAACTCAAATACCCAGCTGACCTCTACCTTGAAGGTTC
>NZ_KV804212.1:0-708 GCF_001811305.1 Streptococcus sp. HMSC056C01 | reverse complement strand
CTCCAGCTGAAACAACCTACACACCTAAGATTACTCCGGTTGTACCAACTGCTGACCCTGCAACATCTACAGATATCCAAGGTAAAACTCAAACAGGTACACCAAGCTTCACATCTGGTAACCCTGCAATCCCAATGGATGATGATGTTCCAGCAACCTTTGAAGATGGATCAACTACGAAGACCATTCCAGGCGAAGGAACTTACACAGTTGCTCCAGACGGAACTGTAACCTTTGTACCAGAGAAATCATTTACAGGAGAAGGTACAGGCGTAACGGTTAAACGTGTTGATAAGAACGGTACTCCAGTTACAGCAACTTATACACCAACAGTAACCCCAGTAACCCCAACAGCTGAACCAACAACATCAACAGGTAAGCAAGGTCAAACTCAAACAGGTAAGCCTGAATTTACTGAAGGCGACAGCCGAGTACCAATGAACGATGACGTTCCAGCAACATTTGAAGATGGCTCAACGACTAAGACAGTTGATGGCGTTGGTACATACACAGTAGCAGCCGATGGAACAGTTACATTTGTACCTGAGAAATCATTTACTGGAACTGCTCCAGCAGTGACGGTTGTTCTCGAAGATAAGAACGGAACCAAAGCCTCTGCAACTTACACACCAACCGTAACCCCAGTAACACCAACTGCAACACCAGCGGAATCTACTGGTCCTCAAGGTCTTGTTCAAACTGGAACCG
>NZ_KV804211.1:0-325 GCF_001811305.1 Streptococcus sp. HMSC056C01 | reverse complement strand
TTATAAATCAACAAAATGTTACAACCGCAACGAACTACCTTGAAAAGGAAAAAGTCCAAAAATCACTTCGCATTTTATCAAAATTTACCAATAATAAACAGATAAATATCATCTTTTATCTCCTTGCTGTTGAAGAACTCTGTGTCTGCGATATAGCCTGTTTACTAAATCTCAGTATGGCATCTGCCTCCCACCATCTTCGTAAACTAGCCAATCAAAACATCTTGGATACTAGAAGAGAGGGGAAAATTATATATTATTTTATAAAAGATGAGGAAATCAGAGAGTTTTTTAATCAACTAGGATAACAACTATTTTTACTACT
>NZ_KV804210.1:0-742 GCF_001811305.1 Streptococcus sp. HMSC056C01 | reverse complement strand
ATCGGGAAGACAGGATTCGAACCTGCGACACCTTGGTCCCAAACCAAGTACTCTACCAAGCTGAGCTACTTCCCGAGTTAAATAGAAAAAATGCACCCTAGAGGAGTCGAACCTCTAACCGCCTGATTCGTAGTCAGGTACTCTATCCAGTTGAGCTAAGGGTGCTCATTATATGCCGAGGACCGGGATCGAACCGGTACGATCGTTACCAATCGCAGGATTTTAAGTCCTGTGCGTCTGCCAGTTCCGCCACCCCGGCCTCTCTAAGCGAACGACGGGATTCGAACCCGCGACCCCCACCTTGGCAAGGTGGTGTTCTACCACTGAACTACGTTCGCATCGACCTCTTGGTTATATTAAAAAAATGCCGGCTACATGACTTGAACACGCGACCCTCTGATTACAAATCAGATGCTCTACCAACTGAGCTAAGCCGGCTTATTTCTATTATGCGGGTTAAGGGACTTGAACCCCCACGCCGTTAAGCGCCAGATCCTAAATCTGGTGCGTCTGCCAATTCCGCCAAACCCGCAATGATGACCCGTACTGGGCTCGAACCAGTGACCCATTGATTAAAAGTCAATTGCTCTACCAACTGAGCTAACGAGTCTAAAATAACTTCCGTTATCTTAAACGGTCCCGACGGGAATCGAACCCGCGATCTTCGCCGTGACAGGGCGACGTGATAACCGCTACACTACGGGACCTATGGGAGTTAACGGGATCGAACCGCTGACCCTCT
>NZ_KV804209.1:296517-299846 GCF_001811305.1 Streptococcus sp. HMSC056C01 | reverse complement strand
TTAGATTCTTTCTGGAAGTCATATTTAGTCATTTTCCCTAGGCAGTGATGACACTTAGGAGTAGGATAATCTATAGCTTAGTGATGATTTCTTTACGCGTTCCAGCATCAAGATATTCCAAGATTATGATGTTCTTGTCTTTAATTTCGAGTAAGTTTGTGATAAAATTTAATTGTTCCATATGATTCTTTCTAATGATGGTTTGGTCGCTTTTCATTATAGATCTTATGGGACTTTTTTCTACAACAAAATAGACTCCATAATTCCTATGGTGGTTTTACCCACTACAGAAATTATAGAGTCACAAAAGCAGTACACAATGTGGTATAATCTTCTTATGGCATATTCAATAGATTTTCGTAAAAAGTTCTCGCTTATTGTGAGCGAACACGTAGTATAACAGAAGCATCACACGTTTTCCAAATCTCACGTAATACCATTTATGGTTGGTTAAAGCTAAATGAGAAAACAGGAGAGCTAAACCATCAAGTAAAAGGAACAAAACCAAGAAAAGTTGATAGAGATAGAGTCAAAAACTATCTTACTGACAATCCAGATGCTTATTTGACTGAAATAGCTTCAGAATCAGCATCTGAATCAGCATCTGAATCAGCATCAACATCAACAAGTGCGTCTATGATTCATTCGACTTCAACTAGTCAAGCTCCTCAAACTGATACCACTAAGGCCCGTAAGCAATTACCAAATACAGGTGAAACTGCTTCAGCTGCAAATGCTCTCCTTGGAGTTGTAGCAGGTCTAACTGGATTAGGATTAGTGGCTAAACGTCGTAAGCGTGATGATGAAGAATAAATCTTCTAACGATTCTATTAGTTGATTATTCCAATCAAAAAACCTGAAAGATATAACTTTCAGGTTTTTTTAGTTCTATAATATTTGTGTTTGGTAAATTTCTATAAACATTTCGAGAACTTTTTATAATTTTTGAAAAATAAAAAACTAGCCATGGAATTAGTAGTAGCTACTAAATTCTATGACTAGTTGTAGAGTTTAAGGTTTTGACTTGATAATTTTAGTTTGTTTAGACAGTGATTGGAGTGTTTGGTCACTTAATTTTGAATCAGTGATAATGGTGTCGATATCTGAGATATTGTAAAATGTGAAGAAATCAAATTTATCAAATTTGCTATGGTCAGCTAGGAGATATTTTTTATTGGCGTTTTCTAGTGCTAATTTCTGTGCTTCACCTTCGTCTTCACTAAAAGTAGCGATAGCATGATCCTTGATACCATTACAACTAACGAAGGCTTTTGAAAATTGCAAACTAGCGATATCTTGAAGAGTGAGAGTACCGACAAAAGCTCCTGTAATTGAACGATAATTACCACCGATTAGAATGAGATCAGTTAGCTTACGCTCATTTAGAATGAGAAATACAGGCAAACTATTGGTAACAACTCGAATGTTATCGATAGGAAGTTCACGCGCAAAGAATTCTAATGTGGTACCTGGACCAATGAAAATAGTTTCTCTTTCTTCAACTAAGTGACCTGCAAAGCGAGCAATTTCTTGTTTTTCTGCTGTTTGTAGCCCTTGTTTTTCAACGTTAGAACGCTCATTATTTAATAAGGAACCTGTTCGAAGTTTTTCAGCTCCTCCATGAACTCGAACCAGCAAATCCTTATCCGCTAACTCTTGTAAATATCGTCTAGCTGTCATATCGGAAATATCAAGGCGATTCATAATCTCTTTAACAGTGATAGTTCCTTTTGTATTTACAATTTCTAAAATAGTATCTAATTTTTCTTGCTTCAGCATTGAACCACCCCCAAATCTAATATTATTTTATCATATTTTAAACAGCTAAGCAACTTAAAGAAAACAAAAATAAACAAAAAAAAACATCTAGTTTGTAATTAAACTTAGATGTTTTTTAGGTTAGATATTAATTTAGTCCATAGTTATAGTCATCATCCTGCATAGCTTCAACTTCACCAAGTAGATAGCCATTACCAACTTGAGAGAAGAAGTCGTGGTTTGATGTACCAGTTGAAATCCCGTTCATAACGATCGGGTTGACATCGTCAGCTGAATCAGGGAAGAGAGGATCTTGCCCCAAGTTCATAAGGGCTTTATTTGCATTGTAGCGAAGGAAGGTTTTAACCTCTTCAGTCCATCCGACTTCGTCATAGAGGCTCTCTGTGTAGCCTTCTTCATTCTCATAAAGAGTATAGAGAAGGTCGTACATCCATTCTTTGAGTTTTTCTTGCTCATCTTCTGGCAATTCATTGAAACCAAGTTGGAATTTGTAGCCGATGTAGGTTCCGTGTACAGACTCGTCACGAATGATCAACTTGATGATCTCAGCTACGTTGGCTAACTTGTTGTTTCCAAGATAGTAGAGTGGTGTGAAGAAACCAGAGTAGAAAAGGAAGGTTTCAAGGAAAACACTAGCTACTTTCTTTTCTAGTGGAGTTCCGTTTAGGTAGATTTCATTGATAATTTCAGCTTTTTTCTGAAGATATGGATTGGTGTTGGTCCATTCGAAAATCTCTTCGATTTCTGACTTGGTATTCAAGGTAGAAAAGATAGAAGAGTAAGATTTGGCATGGACAGATTCCATAAATTGGATATTGTTAAAAACAGCTTCCTCGTGAGGCGTACGAATATCAGCACGAAGGGCTTGAACACCAGTTTCTGATTGCATGGTATCAAGAAGGGTCAAACCTCCAAAAACTTTACCAACAAGGTCTTTTTCCTTGTTAGAAAGCTTTCTCCAGTCATCTAGGTCATTTGACAAGGGAATACGCGTATCGAGCCAGAACTGCTCAGTCAGTTTTTCCCAGGTTGATTTGTCAATGACATCTTCGATGGCATTCCAGTTAATGGCTTTGTAGTAAGTTTTCATTTGAAATCTCTTTCTGTGTGTAGTAATGCGATAACATAATCATTCTTATTTTATCATAATTCTATGCTATAATCGAACAAAAAGTCGGAAGCCCGACTTTTAAATTCTTACATGATTTTATCAGCAAAATACGTTTAATGGATTAAGTAAATGTAATTTTTTTGAGAGTTGAATTAAATCACACAGCTCTCGCATTGGTTAGCACCGACTTCTCCACCATCATCTGTAAAGGTACGGACGTAGTAGATAGACTTGATACCTTTGTTGAAGGCATAGTTACGAAGGATAGACAAGTCACGTGTCGTTTGTTTGTTTTCTTTCTTCCATTCGTAAAGACCTGTTGGAATATCACTACGCATGAAGAGTGTGAGTGAAAGTCCTTGGTCCACGTGCTCAGTCGCAGCAGCATAAACATCAATGACCTTACGCATATCCATGTCATAAGCAGAAGTGTAGTAAG
>NZ_KV804209.1:219184-296417 GCF_001811305.1 Streptococcus sp. HMSC056C01 | reverse complement strand
AGAAGTGTAGTAAGGGATAGTTTCTGTTGACAAACCAGCAGCAGGATAGTAGATCTTACCAATTTTCTTCTCTTGACGTTCTTCGATACGTTGCGTAATTGGGTGAATAGAAGCAGAAACATCGTTGATGTAGCTGATAGAACCATTTGGTGCTACAGCAAGGCGGTTTTGGTGGTAAAGTCCATCTGCTTTAACTTTATCACGGAGTTCAGACCAGTCAGCAGCAGTAGGAATAAAGATATCTTTGAAGAGTTCTTTAACACGGTCTGATTTTGGAACAAACTCACCACTTGTGTACTTATCAAAGTAGCTTCCGTTTGCGTAGTCTGATTTTTCAAAGTTGTGGAAGGTAACACCACGTTCACGTGCGATATTGTTTGACTCAACCAAGGTCCAGTAGTTCATAAGCATAAAGTAGATGCTTGTGAATTCAACAGACTCAGGTGATCCGTATTCGATCAATTGTTGAGCAAGATAGCTGTGAAGTCCCATAGCTCCAAGACCGAAGGTATGAGCTCGACTATTTCCGTGGTCGATAGTAGGAACAGCGACGATGTGTGAACTATCTGTAACGAAGGTCAAGGCACGTACCATTGCACGGATAGAGCGACCAAAGTCAGGTGAAGTCATCATGTTGACCACGTTAGTTGAACCAAGGTTACATGAAACATCTGTCCCCATTTGGAGGAATTCTTGCGCATCGTTGATAAGACTTGGTTCTTGGACTTGAAGAATCTCTGAACACAAGTTACTCATGATGATCTTACCATCGACTGGATTTGCACGGTTAGCAGTATCGATGTTGACTACATAAGGATAGCCAGATTCTTGTTGCAATTTAGAAATCTCAGTTTCCAAATCACGCGCCTTGATTTTTGTCTTACGGATGTTTGGATTTGCAACTAGTTCATCGTATTTTTCAGTGATGTCGATATAGTTGAAAGGTACTCCATACTCTTTTTCTACAGAATATGGGCTAAATAGGTACATTTCTTCATTTTTACGAGCCAATTCGTAGAATTTATCTGGAACCACAACACCAAGTGAAAGGGTCTTGACACGCACTTTTTCATCGGCGTTTTCCTTCTTAGTTGAAAGGAAGGCGATGATATCTGGGTGGAAGACATTGAGGTAAACAACCCCAGCACCTTGACGTTGACCGAGTTGGTTAGAGTAAGAGAAGCTGTCTTCGAAAAGCTTCATAACTGGTACGACACCAGAAGCAGCACCCTCATAGCCTTTAATAGGAGCTCCAGCTTCACGAAGGTTGCTGAGGGAAATTCCCACACCACCACCGATACGTGAAAGTTGAAGAGCAGAGTTGATAGAACGTCCGATAGAGTTCATATCATCTGTTACCTGGATCAAGAAGCAAGATACCAACTCACCACGACGAGCACGACCTGCATTCAAGAAAGAAGGAGTAGCAGGTTGATAACGTTGGTGAATGATTTCATTAGCAATATCAATAGCAATCGCTTCATCACCATCTGCGAAGTATAGGGCATTAAAGAAGACACGGTCTTCCATGCTTTCAAGATAGTACTCCCCGTCATTAGTTTTCAGAGCATACTGATTATAGAATTTATAGGCAGCCATGAAAGACTTAAATTGGAAGTTCTGATCCTTGATAAATTGATGCAGTTCTTCCAAAAATTCTGGACGGTATTTCTTGATAAATGCTGTCTCAATGTAGTTATGCTCAATGAGGAAATTAATTTTATCCGTAATTGAGTTAAAAACCATTGTATTTGGTACAACATTTTCTTTAAAGAAGGCTTCTAAAGCTTCCTTGTCTTTGTGAAGCATGATTTGTCCATTCACAGGACGGTTAATTTCATTATTAAGACGGAAGTAAGTCACATCTTCAAGTTGTTTTAATCCCATAAAAAATCCTTTATCTAATTACAAAAGAAAGGCTTCTAAGGTAGACATAGAAGCTTTTGTCCTGATTCTTAAGCAAGTTGTTTAAGTTTACCTGGTTGGAAACCAGAGAAAACTTCTGTTGGTGTCTGAATAATAGGAGCAGCACTAAAGCCAAGCTCTTTTACTTGATCAATGTATTCAGGTTGTTCATCAAGATTGATTTCTTTATATTCAACATTATTACTGTCTAAAAAACGTTTCGTCATTTTACATTGGACACAGTTGTTTTTAGAATATACGGTTACCATTTCTGTAACTCCTCTTTAAAAATTTATTACTTTCTTAGTATATCAGAAAAAAAAACTTTGTCAACTTTCTAAAACTAAATCTTGTGTACTTATTTTACTGATTTTACTAACAAACACAATATATAGTGTAGCATTGAGAAACAACGACAGAAAAATCAATGATTTCATTATAGACAACTTAACAAAAACTACATACTGTGTTTTGCTAAATTTAATAGAAGATTTTCAGCAAGTTATCTGAAAGGAAATTGAAGAAAGTCCATAAAATACTTGAAAAATATCAATGAAGGTGATATAATACTAAATTGTAAGGGTTATCAGATATGTAACTCAACAAGAAAACTATTAAAGGAGAGTCAAACTATGGCTTCTAAAGATTTCCACGTAGTGGCAGAAACAGGTATTCACGCACGTCCAGCAACATTGTTGGTACAAACTGCTAGCAAATTTGCTTCAGATATCACTCTTGAGTACAAAGGTAAATCAGTTAACCTTAAATCTATCATGGGTGTAATGAGCCTTGGTGTTGGTCAAGGTGCTGACGTTACAATCACTGCTGAAGGTGCAGACGCTGATGACGCTATCGCTGCAATCTCAGAAACAATGGAAAAAGAAGGATTGGCATAAGGAAATGACAGAAATGCTTAAAGGAATCGCAGCATCTGACGGTGTTGCAGTTGCAAAAGCATATCTACTCGTTCAACCGGATTTATCATTCGAGACTGTTACAGTCGAAGATACAAATGCAGAAGAGGCTCGTTTGGATGTTGCTCTTGAAGCTTCTCAAAACGAGCTTTCTCTTATCCGCGAGAAGGCTGTAGGTACGCTTGGTGAAGAAGCGGCACAAGTATTTGACGCCCACTTGATGGTTCTTGCTGACCCTGAATTGATCGGTCAAATTAAAGAAACTATCCGTGCTAAGAAAGTGAATGCAGAAGCAGGTCTGAAAGAAGTTACAGACATGTTTATCACAATCTTTGAAGGCATGGAAGACAACCCATACATGCAAGAACGTGCAGCGGATATCCGTGACGTAACAAAACGTGTATTGGCAAATCTTCTTGGTAAAAAATTGCCAAACCCAGCTTCTATCAATGAAGAAGTAATCGTGATTGCTCACGACTTGACTCCATCTGATACAGCTCAATTGGACAAAAACTTTGTTAAAGCTTTTGTAACAAACATTGGTGGTCGTACAAGTCACTCAGCTATCATGGCTCGTACACTTGAAATCGCTGCAGTTTTGGGTACAAACAATATCACTGAAATCGTTAAAGATGGTGACCTACTTGCCGTTAATGGTATTACAGGTGAAGTGATTATCAACCCGACTGAAGAACAAGCGGCTGAATTTAAAGCAGCTGGTGAAGCTTACGCTCAACAAAAAGCTGAATGGGCACTCTTGAAGGATGCTCAAACTGTTACTGCTGATGGCAAACACTTCGAATTGGCAGCAAACATTGGTACTCCAAAAGATGTTGAAGGTGTTAATGACAACGGTGCAGAAGCTGTAGGTCTTTACCGTACAGAGTTCTTGTACATGGATTCTCAAGACTTCCCAACTGAAGACGAGCAGTACGAAGCATACAAGGCTGTTCTTGAAGGAATGAACGGTAAACCAGTTGTTGTCCGTACAATGGATATCGGTGGTGACAAGGAACTTCCTTACTTCGATATGCCACATGAAATGAACCCATTCCTTGGATTCCGTGCTCTTCGTATCTCTATCTCTGAAACAGGAGATGCAATGTTCCGCACTCAAATCCGTGCTCTTCTTCGTGCTTCTGTACACGGTCAATTGCGTATCATGTTCCCGATGGTTGCGCTTTTGAAAGAATTCCGTGCAGCTAAAGCAGTCTTCGATGAAGAAAAAGCTAACCTTCTTGCTGAAGGTGTTGCAGTTGCGGATGACATCCAAGTTGGTATCATGATTGAAATTCCTGCAGCAGCTATGCTTGCAGACCAATTTGCAAAAGAAGTTGACTTCTTCTCAATTGGTACAAACGACTTGATCCAATACACAATGGCTGCAGACCGTATGAACGAACAAGTTTCATACCTTTACCAACCATACAACCCATCAATCCTTCGTTTGATCAACAACGTTATCAAAGCAGCTCACGCTGAAGGTAAATGGGCTGGCATGTGTGGTGAAATGGCTGGTGACCAAACAGCTGTTCCACTTCTTGTCGGAATGGGCTTGGATGAGTTCTCTATGTCAGCAACATCTGTACTTCGTACACGTAGCTTGATGAAGAAACTCGACACTGCTAAAATGCAAGAATACGCTAACCGTGCTCTTACTGAATGTTCAACAATGGAAGAAGTTCTTGAACTTTCTAAAGAATACGTTAACTTTGATTAATCAATTACAAATCCTTGTAGCTTCTAGCTATGAGGATTTTTTCTTCTATTTTCTAGAAAACTCCATCTGTAAAATTTATCAAAAATATGGTAAAATAGACGAGGGAAAAAACAAGGAGGCTACAATGCAAAATAGACCAATCATTATCGGAGTAACAGGGGGATCTGGAGGAGGAAAGACAAGCGTATCTAAAGCAATCTTGTCGCATTTTCCAAATGAAAAAATCTCTATGATTGAGCATGATTCCTACTATAAAGATCAATCTCATCTAACCTTTGAAGAGCGTATTAAGACCAACTATGACCATCCTTTTGCTTTTGATACTGATTTGATGATTGAGCAAATCAAAGAGTTGTTGGCAGGACGTCCTGTAGACATTCCTACCTATGATTATGCTGCCCATACCAGAAGTTCTAAAACTTATCGTCAAGAACCTCAGGATGTCTTTATCGTAGAAGGAATCTTGGTTTTGGAGGACAAACGACTTCGTGATTTGATGGATATCAAGATTTTCGTAGATACAGATGATGATGTTCGTATCATTCGCCGTATTAAACGTGATATGGAAGAACGTGGTCGTAGTCTAGATAGTGTTATCGATCAATATCTTGGGGTGGTTAAGCCTATGTATCACCAATTTATCGAGCCAACTAAACGATATGCTGATATTGTAATTCCTGAAGGTGTAACCAATACTGTAGCTATCGATTTGCTAACGACAAAAATTGAAAAGATTTTAGAAGAAGCACGTCTAGCCCAATAATAAGTAGATAAAAGGCTATGGGAAAATAATTATTTGTCCAAGATTGAAGCCTTTTCCCATATCAGTAAGTCTTTACAATCATGCTTTTAGATAGTCTCGTCAAAGAGACTTTTAGAAGTCTGTAATCTTAATTAAATACAAAGTCAGTTACTTAGGGCAAATAAAAATCGAGGCCGGGATTTTCCCGACCTCTTATTTTTTGATTTTTTCAAGTCTCGGAACAATAACTAGGGTAAGTATTGCTGAGATTATGAGTTCTGCAATAGAATTTGTTGAGATAACAGTAGCTAATAGTTTTTGGATATTTCCGTCAAAAACATTTCCAAAGAGGAAGAAGATTCCGCCTAGTACAAATACAGTATTTGTGAGGGAACCGAGTGCTCCCGCGAAGATGAGCCCCGCCTTGTTTTTGAGGAGTTTATAGACAAAGTATGGAGTTAACCCAATAAGGATGCGTGGTACAATCGCAATAACTAGGGAGTAGATGTTACCATTTGGTACAAATGGAGAGAAGAGGTAGCTGGTTGGGAGAATTGTGATTGTATTGACTGTCAAGCTAATCATCCCCATCAAGAAACCTAAAATGGCTCCAATCCGTGGCCCGTAGATGATACTAGCAATGATGACTGGAATATGGACAATGGTCGGTTTAATTGGAAATGGCAAGACATTAAAGACAATAGAGCTCAGCAGATGAATCACGATCATGCTGGCAAAAAAGATAGCAATAGGAGCAATATTAGAGCGTTTGTTCATGAAGTTTTTCCTTTATCTGTTGTAAAATAGTATCAAGATCAGCAAGAGCACCCCGTCCTATGTCGCCACAGGCCAGTAGGGATTCTTTAGGGGAAATAATTGTATAACCATAAGTTTCTAAAGTTTTTAAGTTTGTTTGAGTTGCTGGATGGTCATACATTTTGGTATTCATAGCAGGTGCTACTAGTTTTGGAACATAGTTTGGCAAGGCAAGAGCAGTAGCAGTAACCATATTGTCGGCAAAACCGTGCGCAACTTTCGCAATCGTATTAGCGGTTGCAGGGGCAAGGATAAACAAGTCTGTTTCTTTGCCTAGCTCGATATGATTAACTTTATCAGGATAAGGTTCTTCCATAAGATCGAGATGAACTGTATTTTGTGATAAGACTTGAAGGGTTAAAGGTTGAATAAAGGCAGTCGCAGCCTGGGTCATGAGTACAGTAACAGAATGCCCCTGTTTCTTCAAGCCACTTACCAAATCAGCAGCCTTGTAAGAGGCGATAGAGCCTGTAACAGCGAGTGTAATACGAGCCATAATTTTCCTTTCTAACAGTCAAATCCTTGAATTTTTTCCACTAACAAGTCAGCAATTTCTTGTTTGCTAGCAGCAATCTGATAATCTTTTTCCTCTACTAGATAAGCCAGGTGTTGATCAGCATTAATCTGAGTGAGGTCATTAGCGACAATCAAGTCAGCTTGATTCTTTACAAGACTTTCTCTAGCGATTTGAATCAGATGCTCCTTGGTAACCTCAACAAGCAGTTTAAAGCCGATGAGATGAATACTGGGGTTCCATTCTTTAACAAGAGAGATGATCTTTGGATTTTTCTTGAGAAATAGGACTTGCACCTCATCCTTAGAAGAGATCTTTGTTTCCATATTTTTCTTATGCAAAAACTCACTTAAATCTTGGCTCGCTTGAACTTGGTCAAGACCTGTCATGTAAACTGGGCTATAGTCAGAAACAGCCATTGAATGGATCAAGACTTGATAATCAGGGACAATCCGTTTCATCTCTTGGAGTAAATCGGAAGTGTTTTTGATTTCAATCATAGTCAAATTCGGGTGTAGTTCTGGTTTTAGTGCTTGTCGCGTAGTAATTAGACAAACTTGGTGACCAGCTTTTAGTAAAGTCTCAGTTATTACTTTACCAAGTCTACCAGTAGAGTGATTGGTAATGGAGCGAACTCGATCTATTGCCTCGCTTGTACCACCAGATGTAACTAAAATTTTCATAGAACTATTATACAAAAAAATGAACAGTAAGTAAAATGAAAGCGATAAAATATTATGTGAAATCCGAGCTTTTAACTATAGTTAAAACCTATAAAGGCATATAAAAATTTAAAAAGAAGCCAAGAAAGTCTGAAGTGTTGTGATATTTACGAACGTTAGCAAGCTTTATGACTGTTAAAAATCTTATTTTATGATATAATGAATTAACACATTTGAGGTAGAGGAGTTTGTTATGAAAACAGATATTGAAATTGCACAGAGTATCGAGCTAAAACCAATCGTTGATGTTGTAGAGAAACTTGGTATCTCTTACGATGATTTGGAGTTGTACGGAAAATATAAGGCTAAACTAAGCTTTGATAAAATTCGTGCAGTTGAGAGCAATCCAGTCGGTAAATTGATCCTGGTTACTGCTATCAATCCGACACCTGCTGGTGAAGGAAAATCAACTATCACTATCGGACTTGCTGATGCTTTGAATAAGATTGGTAAGAAAACCATGATTGCTATCCGCGAACCATCTCTTGGTCCTGTTATGGGGATTAAAGGTGGGGCTGCTGGTGGTGGTTATGCACAAGTTTTACCAATGGAAGACATCAACCTTCACTTTACTGGAGATATGCACGCTATTACAACTGCAAATAATGCTCTCTCTGCCTTGATTGACAATCACTTGCACCAAGGAAATGAGCTAGGAATCGACCAACGTCGTATTCTTTGGAAACGTGTGGTTGACTTGAACGATCGCGCTCTTCGTCACGTAACAGTCGGCCTTGGTGGTCCTCTTAACGGTATTCCACGTGAAGATGGATTTGATATCACTGTTGCTTCAGAGATCATGGCCATCCTTTGCTTGGCAACTGATATTGAAGATTTGAAACGTCGTTTGGGCAATATCGTCATTGGTTACCGTTATGACCGTACACCTGTTTCAGTGGGTGATCTACAGGTTGAAGGTGCCTTGGCATTGATTTTGAAAGATGCTATCAAACCGAACTTGGTTCAAACCATCTATGGAACACCTGCCTTTGTACATGGTGGCCCATTTGCCAATATCGCACACGGATGTAACTCTGTCTTGGCTACAACTACAGCCCTTCACTTGGCAGATTACACAGTGACAGAAGCAGGTTTTGGTGCAGATCTTGGTGCTGAGAAATTCCTGGATATCAAAACTCCAAACTTGCCAACTTCACCAGATGCAGTAGTGATTGTTGCAACACTTCGTGCTCTTAAGATGAATGGTGGGGTTGCTAAGGATGCTTTGACAGAAGAGAATGTAGAAGCTGTTCGTGCAGGATTTGCAAACTTGAAACGTCATGTTGAGAATATCCGTAAGTTCGGTATTCCAGCAGTTGTTGCTATTAACGAGTTCGTATCTGATACAGAAGCTGAAATCGCAGCTTTGAAAGAACTTTGTGCTTCAATCGATGTTCCAGTTGAATTAGCAAGCGTATGGGCCGATGGAGCAGAAGGTGGAGTAGCTCTAGCTGAAACTCTCGTCAAAACGATTGACGAAAACCCAGCTAACTATGCACGTTTGTATGACAATGACCTTTCAGTACAAGAGAAGATTGAAAAGATTGTCACTGAAATCTATCGTGGAAGCAAAGTAAACTTCGAGAAGAAAGCTCAAACTCAAATCGCACAAATCGTACAAAATGGTTGGGACAAATTGCCAATCTGTATGGCTAAAACTCAATACAGTTTCTCAGATAATCCAAATGCTCTTGGAGCCCCTGAAAACTTTGAAATTACTATTCGTGAGTTAGTACCAAAATTGGGTGCAGGCTTTATCGTTGCTCTTACTGGTGACGTTATGACCATGCCTGGACTTCCAAAACGCCCAGCAGCTCTCAACATGGATGTTGAAAGTGATGGTACAGTTCTAGGTTTATTCTAATAAGAAAATTTAAAGACAAGCTCAACATTGAGTTTGTCTTTTTTGGGATTACTAAAAAATCTCCTAGAAAGTAACTAGGAGATTTGTATTTTATTTCATAGTTGGGAAGAGCAATACATCACGGATAGTAGTTGTATCAGTGAGGAGCATGCAGAGACGGTCGATACCGATTCCCAAACCACCTGTTGGTGGCATACCGTATTCAAGTGCTTCGATGTAGTCGTAATCAATGCCTGTTGCTTCGTCGTCACCAAGCTCTTTGGCTTTGGCTTGAGCTTCGAAACGGCTAAGCTGGTCGATTGGGTCGTTGAGCTCAGTAAAGGCATTTCCGTATTCTTTAGTCATGATGAAGAGCTCGAAGCGGTCTGTAAAGCGCTCATCTTCTGGATTTTTCTTAGCAAGTGGTGATACAGCTACTGGGTGACCATAGACAAAGGTAGGTTGAATCAATGTTTCTTCAACAAATTCTTCAAAGAAAGCATTGATGATGTGACCAACTTCAGTATAGTGTTTTTCAACTGGAACATTCTTTTCAGCTGCGATTGCTTTAGCTTCTTCGAAAGTCATATCTTTCCAGAAATCAACACCTGTAATTTCCTTGATTGCATCCACCATGTGTACACGTTTAAATAGTTCATTGATCTTGATTTCAGTTCCTTGATAGATAACTGGACCGTCGCCTTTAACAGCTTTAGCAGCGTGTTGAATAATGCCTTCAGTCAAGTCCATGATGTCTTGGAAGTCAGCATATGCTTGGTAAACTTCGATAGAAGTAAACTCAGGGTTGTGTGTAGCATCCATTCCTTCGTTACGGAAGATACGGCCAATCTCATAAACACGCTCCATACCACCAACGATAAGACGTTTCAAATGAAGCTCAGTCGCGATACGAAGCACCATGTCAATGTTTTGAGCATTGTGGTGTGTGATAAATGGACGAGCAGCAGCACCACCAGCTTCGTTGTGAAGAACAGGTGTTTCTACTTCAAGGAAACCTTGAGCATCGAGGTAGCGACGGATTTCAGAAATGATTTTTGAACGAGTAACAAAGCGTTCAAAGCTTTCACGGTTAGAAATCAAGTCAAGGTAACGTTTACGGTAGATTGTTTCAACGTCTGAAAGTCCGTGGAATTTCTCTGGAAGGGGACGAAGGGCTTTAGATAAGTGTGTGATGTGAGTAGCCTTGATTGAGAGTTCTCCCATATCCGTACGCATCACTTCACCCTCAACACCGAGGAAGTCTCCGAGGTCAGCCTTCTTAAAGATTTCGTAGTTTTCTTCACCAACAGCGTCTTTACGAACGTAGATTTGAATTTGACCTTCGCGGTCTTGAAGGTGGGCAAATCCAACTTTACCCTTACCACGCTTTGTTACCAAACGTCCAGCGATAGTAGCAGTCTCGTTTAATTCGTGTAATTGTTCTTTATCAAGGTCAGCATATTTATCTTTTAATTCTTGTGAGTTAGCAGTGCGTTCAAATCGTTTACCGAATGGATCGATTCCTTGTTCGCGGAGCGCAGCCATTTTTTCACGGCGAACGATCTGCTGGTCATTTAGTTCTTCCATATGTTCTGTTGACATGGTTTCCTCCTAGTTTTTACTCAATTCTTGATACGATGAGTCTTTTTTACGATACTCCCATTTTATCATAAAAGTCAAATAAATTCACGGATAATCTACAAAATCTAAAAAGAACTTAACAGTGTTTGTTAAGTTCAGTTCTAATTCTGATAAGAAGTGTCGTTCCAGACTAAGAGGTTAAAGTTTTTAAAGTCCTCCGTTTCGACAATAGTCACACTGGCATTTGCTAGACCACCATCTTTTCTAAGTAGTGGAGTATCATAGCCTAGAAGAGTTCGAATACTGGCTGTGAGATTGGCACCGTGACCAACAATCATAACATGTTCAAAAGGTTTGGACTCTAATGATTTGATAAATTGAATGGTTCGTTGAGTTGTTTGATAGACAGACTCTGCTCCAAACATAGTCGAATCGAATTTTGCTAGATTGGTACGAAAAGCTTTTAATTGCTCGGGATAGATAGCTTCCAAGGTCGCAAATTTTGCACCTTCAAGTTTTCCAAGTTGCCATTCTCTTAGTGAGGGTATCTCTTCTAATGGACAGCTGTTTTTCAGTTGACTTTGGATGATTTGAGCGGAAGTTTTAGCACGAGGAAGATCACTAGAATAAATCATATCAAATGAAGTTTCCTGGAGATACCGACCTAGTTTTTTTAAGGACTCAATGGATTCATCTAAGAGTGGAGAATCCCCACTCGCTCCTTGAAAACGTCCCTCGAGATTCCAAAGTGTTTTACCGTGACGAATAAAATAGAATTTCATTAGTTACTTGCCTCCAAGATATCTGCAAATTCAGCTTTAACAAAGGATGCTAGATCTTGAGGATTGATAATGATACTATGACCAACTTCCCCTGCGGAAACAATCATTTCATTCAGTTGAAGAGCAGTTTGGTCGATAAAGATAGGATAGTTATGTTTCTGACGAATTCCAACTGGATTATTGGCACCGTGGATGTAGCCTGTTGTTTTTTCTAGGTCTTTTTGTGGAATCATGCTGACTTTCTTATTACCAGAAATCTTAGCCAGTTTCTTTTCAGAAAGATGTTCAGTGATAGGTACGATTCCAATAATTGGTCCAGTTTTATCTCCCAGAAGTGCTAGAGTCTTAAAAATCTGACTCTTTTCATAACCTTGAGGCATTTCACCTTCCAAAGCATTAATTTGAATACCTGTATGGTTTATTCCTGCCTTGGTTAAAATTTGTTGAACCAAGGTTTTCTTGACTTTTACTTTTTTTGCCATTATTTATACTTATCCTCCAATTGACTCATCCAGATTCCCAACCAAATCCCTAGGGCAAAGAAGAAAGCAATCAGTACATATGATACTAGGGACAAACCACTGTAACTAATACTTTCAGCATTTCCAGCGTTTGGAATAAGGATCAAGAGTGTACTTGATAATACGATTCCAATGATAAAATGATACACACGTGAGTGATAAAGGCGAAGAGCATAGTCCATGAATTTAGAGAAAATAATCAGAGTGATAAGAAGCCCAATTCCAATTGGTAAGAAGGTTCCAAACAAATCAAAAGTCTTGAACCCTGTTAACATAGGGCCATAAAGGCCAAGAATCAAGAGGAGATTGGAAGGACTAAGCCCAGGAACCAAAATTCCAAGAGCCAATAAACAACCAGCTAGTGTAAAGTTTAGGAAGCTTGCAGATAGAGAACCAACTACAAAATTCAAGGCATAGAGGGCGATACCTGAGATGATGAAGGTTGCCCAAAACCATATGTGGTCAACCTTGTCTCTATCAGAGTCACGAGTTGATTCTTTGACAAGACTTGGGATAGTACCAATGATAGCTCCAGCAAAACTCCACAATACATACACTTGATAATTCTCTAAAAGATACTCGATTGGATAGGAGAAAAGTCCGATACCTAGAAGCATTCCAATGCCGACAGGAAGGAAAAAGAGCACATCTTCTTTTAAATTCTTAAAAGGATGGGCAAGAAATCGAATCATTCTCTCATAAATTCCCAAGATAGCAGCAAGAACACCACCAGAAATCCCTGGTAGAATGAAACCTAGGGCGATTACAATTCCCTTAATAATTTTTGATAACCATGATAACATAGAGGTCCTCCGAGATTCATATTCTATAAAGATAAAACAGTGATTTAATACTGAAAAATAAAGAAAAGCAAGCAGAAAGCAATGTCTGACTTGCTTATTGTGATAGTGATTAAGGATTTAAAAACAATTTTCTAAAGGTTTCTTCCTTGTTCTTTGATGAAGAAATGAGATTCAAATCGAGGTGATGTTCAAATCCACCAAGATTTCCATGTGAAGTGTATTGGTGAAGGTCATAGCTAAGATCTGTTTTTGGAGCACTCTCATAGTAACCTGAGTTGGTTCCATAGGAAGGTATCCAGATAGCTGAATAATTATCAACGCTGATACTATGTTCCTCCATAAAGTAAACACCAACATAGATACCGATATTTTTTGCACCCAATGAAGCTAATTTAGCACGAAAGGCCTCAACACCCCGGTTCATGTCAGACATAGTCTTTTCTTCAACATCTAACCAATAGTAGCTCGGGTTGTAAGGGGAAGCAGCGTTATAAAAGGCTTCAGCAGCTTTTTCCATTTCTTCGACATTTTTTCCAGCTACATAGGCATAAACAGCGACTGGAACATTTCGTTTTTGAAATTCTGTGATATGTTCTTTATAAGCCTTATCGACCCCATTTTTGAATGAAGCGTCATTTTCAACAGAAACTTGAGCTCCACTATGAACCCGAACGATTGCACCTGAAATATTTTGAGTTAAGGTGTCATAATTGATCTCTGATGGTCTTTGCCAGCCAGAAACATCAATAATCGGCTTGTTGATATTATGTAAAGCTTGAGTTTCTACTTGAACTGGATTTTGCTTTGTTTTGACTGGATGGTCTTCGAACTTGGGTCTATTGATGATTAAAATACCCACGAGAGTAGCTAATACAGTAAAAATAAAAACAGGATTTATTTTCTTTCTCATACTTTTATAGTGTATCGTAAATGGTGAAAAAAATCAAAAAAAAATACTCGAAATCATCTAGAGAATGCGATGTTTTAAAGCATTTGCCCTCTTTTGTGTTTGAAAAAGCAAATTTATGATATAATATAAGGGAATTTCTATAGAAAAGAGAAAAATATGGCAAATTATGCAGTTATTTTAGCAGCGGGTAAAGGTACTCGTATGAAATCAGATCTACCAAAAGTCATGCACAAGGTTGCAGGAATTTCAATGCTTGAGCATGTTTTTCGTAGCGTAGGAGCCATCAATCCTGAAAAAACAGTAACGGTTGTGGGTCATAAGGCAGAACTTGTGGAGCAAGTTTTAGCTGGTCAAACTGATTTTGTAAGACAGTCTGAGCAATTAGGAACTGGTCATGCGGTTATGATGGCTGAGCCAATTCTTGAAGGACTTTCTGGACAAACATTGGTTATTGCTGGTGACACACCACTCATTACTGGTGAAAGTCTAAAGAACTTGATTGATTTCCACGTTAATCACAAGAACGTAGCTACAATCCTAACTGCAGAAGCTGAAGACCCATTTGGTTATGGACGTATTGTTCGTAATGAGAATGCTGAAGTGCTTCGTATCGTGGAGCAGAAGGATGCGACTGATTTTGAAAAACAAATCAAGGAAATCAATACAGGAACCTATGTCTTTGATAATGCACGCCTCTTTGAAGCTTTGAAGAATATCAACACCAACAACGCCCAAGGCGAATACTACATTACTGATGTCATCGGCATTTTCCGTGAAGCTGGAGAAAAAGTCGGAGCCTATACTCTGAAAGACTTTGATGAAAGTCTCGGAGTTAATGACCGTGTTGCCCTTGCGACAGCTGAAGGCATCATGCGTCGCCGTATTAACCAAGCGCATATGGTCAATGGAGTTAGTTTTGTGAATCCTGAAGCTACTTACATTGACATCGATGTTGAAATTGCTCCAGAGGTTCAAATTGAAGCGAATGTAACCCTCAAAGGTTCTAGTAAGATTGGTGCAGGAACTGTTTTGACTAATGGAACTTATATCCTTGATAGCACTATCGGTTCAGGGGCAGTGATTACAAACTCGATGATTGAAGAAAGCACGGTTGCTGATGGCGTTACAGTTGGTCCTTATGCTCATATCCGTCCAGGATCAAGCCTTGCAAAAGATGTACATATTGGGAACTTTGTTGAAGTCAAAGGTTCTAGCATTGGGGAGAATACTAAGGCAGGACATTTAACTTACATTGGAAACTGTGAAGTTGGTAGTGATGTCAACTTCGGTGCAGGAACCATTACTGTAAATTACGATGGTCAACACAAGTTTAAAACAACCATTGGTAACAATGTTTTCGTTGGTTCAAATTCAACCATCATTGCTCCAGTAGAACTCGGAGATAATTCTCTTGTTGGGGCAGGTTCAACCATTACTAAGGATGTTCCAGCTGATGCCATTGCTATTGGACGAGGTCGCCAAATTAATAAGGACGAATATGCAACTCGCCTCCCTCACCATCCTAACAATAAATAGGAGCTAACGATGGAATTTGAAGAAAAGACGCTTAGTCGTAAAGAAATTTATAAAGGGCCTATTTTTCAGCTAGTTCAAGATCAGGTTGAACTACCTTCTGGAAAAGGTACTGCGCAACGTGATTTGATTTTCCACAATGGAGCAGTTTGTGTCCTTGCAGTTACTCCAGATAATAAGGTTGTCCTTGTTAAACAATATCGCAAGGCGATTGAAAAAGTCTCTTATGAAATTCCTGCAGGTAAACTGGAAATTGGGGAGAATGCAGATCCAGAAGCTGCAGCACTTCGTGAATTAGAAGAAGAAGCAGCCTATACTGGTAAATTAATCCTTCTCTATGATTTTTACTCTGCGATTGGATTTTGTAACGAGCGCTTAAAACTTTACTTGGCAAGTGATTTGACAAAAGTTGAAAATCCTCGTCCTCAGGATGAAGATGAGACTTTAGAGTTACTTGAAGTCAGTCTTGACCAAGCTAAAGAACTGATCCAGTCAGGTGATATTTGTGATGCCAAGACTATCATGGCTATTCAGTACTGGGAATTACAAAAAAATAGTGGAGGAACCCATGGGTAAACCTTTATTAACAGATGAAATGATTGAACGTGCCAATCGAGGAGAGGACATCTCAGGGCCTCCCTTGCTAGATGATGAGGAAACTAAGATTTTACCGACTTCTTCTCAAAATTTTGGCTATTCGCGAACTAAAGATCATGGTTTTAGCCAGGATACACTGACCATCGAAGTTGAACCTTCTATTCACAAAAGTCGTCGGATTGAAAATACCAAGAGAAATGTCTTTAATTCTAAATTAAACAAGATTCTTTTTGCAGTTATTTTTCTCTTGATTTTGTTAATTTTAGCAATGAGATTTATTTAAGGGGTCTATCATGAAAATTGGAATTATTGCAGCTATGCCAGAAGAGCTAGTATACTTGATTCAACACTTGGATGATGCCAGTGAGGAAAAGGTTCTGGGACATAGCTATCATACTGGTAAGATTGGTTCTGTTGAGCTTGTACTTGTAGAGAGTGGTATTGGTAAAGTCATGTCTGCGATGAGTGTCGCTATCTTAGCAGATCACTTTGAAGTCGATGCAGTGATTAATACTGGTTCTGCTGGTGCAGTGGCAAGTGGAATCGCAGTAGGGGATGTAGTGATTGCAGACAAGCTTACCTACCACGATGTTGATGTGACTGCTTTTGGTTATGAATACGGACAAATGGCTCAACAGCCTCTCTATTTTGAATCAGACAAAAAGTTTATCAGCTTGATTCAAGAGAGTTTGTCTAAACTGGACCAAACTTGGCATTTAGGTTTGATTGCGACAGGTGACAGTTTTGTTGCTGGAGAAGATAAAATCAAAGCGATAAAAGAACATTTCCCTCAAGTTCTTGCTGTAGAGATGGAAGGAGCAGCTATTGCTCAAGCAGCTCATGCTTTGAACCTTCCTTTCTTAGTCGTTCGTGCCATGAGTGACAATGCAAACCATGAAGCATCCGTTTCCTTTGATGAATTTATCGTAGAAGCAGGACGTCGTTCTGCCCAGGCCCTAATGACGCTTTTGCAGTCTATAAAGGATTAATAGAAGAATTACTGAGAGTGGGACAGAAATCGGTAATTCGTTAGAATTCGATTTCGTCGTCCCACCTCCGCACAGTTGAGTAGGGGCTGTAAAAGCTGATGAAATCAGCGTAGTAGAGCCCACTCAACCACTGCGTCTTGCTCGACAATCAAAAGAGAATTGAGAGGCTAGGACTTTTGTCCCAGCCTCTTCTTGTCTTGCCAACTAAAGTAATCAGAAGGCTCTTAAGAAAAGTTATTTTCAAACTTTTTTGATATAATAGAAACATTGACTTGAAGAATAAGGAAGAGAAAATGAACGATTTATTAAAGGGAATGAATGACCGTCAAGCCGAGGCTGTTCAAACCACAGAAGGACCCTTGCTGATCATGGCGGGGGCGGGATCTGGTAAGACTCGTGTTTTAACCCACCGTATTGCCTACTTAATTGATGAAAAGTTGGTAAACCCATGGAATATCTTGGCCATTACCTTTACCAATAAGGCTGCGCGTGAAATGAAGGAGCGTGCTTATGGACTCAATCCAGCTACTCAGGATTGTTTGATCGCGACCTTCCACTCTATGTGCGTGCGTATCCTACGGCGCGATGCCGACCACATTGGCTACAATCGCAATTTCACGATTGTGGATCCAGGGGAGCAGCGAACGCTCATGAAACGTATTCTCAAGCAGTTGAACTTGGATCCTAAAAAATGGAATGAACGTACCATTTTGGGAACCATTTCCAATGCTAAGAATGATCTGATTGACGATGTAGCTTATGCTGCCCAGGCAGGAGATATGTACACGCAAATTGTAGCTAAGTGTTATACAGCCTATCAGAAAGAACTTCGTCAGTCAGAGTCAGTGGACTTTGACGACTTGATCATGTTGACTTTGCGGCTCTTTGACCAAAATCCTGATGTTTTGACTTATTATCAGCAAAAGTTCCAATATATCCATGTTGATGAGTATCAAGATACCAACCATGCCCAGTATCAACTAGTCAAACTTTTGGCTTCACGCTTCAAAAATATCTGTGTGGTTGGGGATGCTGACCAGTCTATCTACGGTTGGCGTGGTGCTGATATGCAGAATATCTTGGATTTTGAGAAGGATTATCCTCAAGCCAAGGTTGTTTTGTTGGAGGAAAATTACCGCTCAACCAAAACCATCCTACAAGCTGCTAATGACGTTATCAAAAACAATAAAAATCGCCGTCCTAAGAATCTCTGGACTCAAAATGCGGATGGGGAACAGATTGTCTACTATCGCGCTAATGATGAACAAGACGAGGCTGTCTTTGTCGCTAAAACCATCGATGAACTTGGTCGAAGCCAAAACTTCCTCCACAAGGATTTTGCGGTTCTTTACCGTACCAATGCCCAGTCTCGTACCATTGAAGAAGCTCTGCTCAAGTCCAATATTCCTTATACTATGGTCGGTGGAACTAAGTTCTATAGCCGTAAGGAAATCCGTGATATTATCGCATATCTTAATCTCATCGCCAATTTGAGTGATAATATCAGTTTTGAGCGGATTATTAATGAACCAAAACGTGGCATTGGACCAGGAACAGTAGAGAAAATCCGTGACTTTGCCAACCTACAAAATATGTCGATGCTTGATGCTTCAGCTAACATCATGTTATCAGGGATTAAAGGTAAGGCAGCCCAGTCAATCTGGGATTTTGCCAATATGATTCTTGATTTGCGGGAGCAACTGGATCAGTTAACCATTACTGAGTTAGTGGAAGCAGTCTTGGAAAAGACAGGCTACGTAGATATTCTCAATGCTCAGGCGACTTTGGAAAGTAAGGCTCGTGTTGAAAATATCGAAGAGTTCCTTTCTGTTACCAAGAACTTCGATGATAATCCAGATAATCAAGAAGATGAAACTGGCTTGGATAAGCTCAGTCGCTTCTTGAACGATTTGGCCTTGATTGCAGATACAGACTCTGGCAGTCAGGAAACATCAGAAGTAACCTTGATGACGCTCCATGCGGCCAAGGGACTCGAGTTTCCAGTTGTATTCTTGATTGGGATGGAAGAAAATGTCTTTCCACTTAGTCGTGCAGCAGAGGACGTGGATGAATTGGAAGAAGAACGCCGTCTAGCCTATGTCGGTATCACGCGCGCAGAGAAAATCCTTTATCTAACCAATGCTAACTCACGCTTGCTATTTGGTCGAACGAACTATAATCGCCCAACACGCTTTATCAATGAGATTAGTTCAGATTTGTTAACTTATCAAGGTTTGGCGCGTCCTGCTAATAGTAGCTTCAAAGCATCCTATAGTAGTGGAGGTGTTGCCTTTGGTCAAGGCATGAGCCTAGCTCAAGCTCTACAAGATCGTAAACGCAACGCAGCACCAAGATCAATTGAATCAAAAGGACTACCTTTTGGACAGTTTTCAGCTGGTTCTACATCAGCTTCTAGTGAGACAAGCTGGTCTATTGGTGATATTGCCCTTCATAAGAAGTGGGGCGAAGGAACTGTTCTAGAAGTTTCAGGAAGTGGATCTACTCAGGAATTGAAAATCAATTTCCCAGAAGTCGGCCTTAAAAAACTTTTAGCCAGTGTAGCACCGATTGAGAAGAAGTAAGTTTTCTAAATGAATAAGAGTGAGGTTGGGACAAAAGATTCCGACCTCACTTTTTATTAGCAATCAAACTTTGACGCGGTAGCTGATTGAACTTTTTGTTCGTCTTTTAGACTCCAAAAAGCTCCTAATCATCCTCGCGGGGCTGGGACTACGAAATCGAGACATTGTCTATCGATTTCTGTCCCACCGCCATTTTTACGAATTCTCTTATCACAATCTTGTGATAATTTACAAGTTTTTAACAAATAGCTTTTTAAACTTCATTATTTTTAAAAAAAGTGTATAATGGAAATTGTTTTTGAAAGGAGAAGAAAATGTCTGAAAAACAAATGAAAACACTGGGTTGGATTGCAACCTTTATGTCTGTAATGATGTATGTCTCTTATATTCCACAAATTATGAACAATCTTGCGGGTCAAAAAGGGAATTTTATCCAACCGGCAGTAGCTGCACTTAACTGCAGTCTTTGGGTTTACTACGGTCTCTTTAAAAAAGAACGAGATATCCCTTTGGCAGCAGCTAATGCACCTGGTATCGTTTTTGGACTTATCACCGCTTTGACAGCTTTAATTTAATATAGCTAATGAACTCTTCTTCGTATTTAAGCATGAAGGAGAGTTTTTCTTTATCCGAAATTCCTAAAAAAACATGATATAATACTATTAGAAAGGTTGGTGTTTATGGCTAGAATACTTATCGTTGAAGATAATAATGAGATTCAAGAAATTTTGAGAACTCTTCTTTCTGAGGAGCATGAGGTGATTCAGGCTTTTTCTGGTACTGAAGGAATGATACGATTTGAACAAGGTGACATTGATCTAATCTTGTTAGATATTATGCTACCGGGTAAAAATGGTGATCAAGTTTTAAAAGCCATTAGACACGATAGTTCAGTTCCTGTCATCATGCTAACTGCCCTAAGCGATAAAAAGCTCATCAGCCAATATCTCTTAGATGGTGCTAATGATTATATTGTAAAGCCTTTTGATTTGGATGAAGTTTTTGCCAGGGTTACGGTACAATTACGTCAAAAAAGTGACAAGCAAGCAGCTGAAATCGAACATCCAGACAAGTTGATTCAACAGTTAAAAAATATTCAATTTGATGCAGATAGTTTTGAAATCAAAAATTGCCAGGAAACTATTCGCCTAGCTAAGAAAGAATGCTTGATTCTCCAAACCTTGTTGAGACATCCTAAGAAAATTTTCACGAAAGAAGAACTCTATGAATTGGTCTGGGAGGATACTTATTTACCAGGCGACAATACTCTCAACACTCATTTAAGCAATCTCCGTAAAAAATTAAGCCAACTAGATCCAGAGCAAGAGTATATTGAAACCATCTGGGGAGTTGGTGTTCGGTTAAAAGGAGATGAGCAATGATCTATATTTTACTATCTTTGCTACTAATGGTTATTATCCTATTGACGATAGGGTTGATTCGCTATCATCTAGCACTCATGAGCTTGACCCAACAGATTGAAGACAAGATTCTGACTGGAAGTATGAAGAGAATCGGAGTGTCAACTTTCTCCAAGGATTTTTTACATCTTTACAAGCAAATCAATCATCTCTTTCAAGAAGTTGAGCAGTCACGCTTGATTATGAAGCGTGAAAAGCAGACTTTAGACATGGCTATTAGCAATATTGCACATGATATTCGGACGCCTTTAACGATTGCGTCCGGTTATACTCAGCAATTGCTTAAAACAGAAAATCCTGAGTCTGAGAGTTTGAAAAAAATTGCCCATCATCTCAATCAAGTTTCAAAACGTCTAGAGGCTCTTTTGGACTATCGTCGGTTAATGGAAGGAGCAGTTAAACCTGACTTATCTGAGTTAGAAGTCTCGACATTTATGACGCAAAAATTGCTAACCTATTATGATTCTTTTCAAACGGCAAAGATTGACCTTGATTTGCAAGTAGAACCTGGTTTGTATTTACTGACAGATTCGGATTTATTAGACCGTATGTTGCAAAATCTCATTGGCAATGTTTTAAAACATGGGAAGGATGAAGCGAGATTTTCTTTGAAGGAAGTGGATAATCACATTTATTTGGAAATTTCAAATCTGGTCAAACAACCCATTCGAAAAATTGAAAATCTCAGTCAACGATTTTACTCTGAAAACCTATCAGATACAGAAGAATCCTCTGGTTTAGGTCTTTATATTACTGAAGAACTATCCCATCTCCTTGGAGCAGAACTACAACTAAGTACAGATGGTGCCTGGTTTACAGTTAAGATACTCTTTTAAAACAAGGAACCTCCTCTTTTTAAAAAGAGGAGGTCATTTTTATAAGCTTTTCTTCTTGAAAACAGCAAGTCCACTAACGGTAAAGAATAGAATAACAGTAACTGTAACGATAATGGTGTATAGAACAGCTTGACTATAGGCAGTCATGGCATAGGCAACATTTAAGGATAAATAGCGTAAAATCTCGATATCTGGAAAGATAAGCATCGGCGTTGAAAGTAAGATAGAACTGATTAAATAGCCAATGAAAACAGCCAGATAAGAATGAGTCACATAGAGAATGAAGGAAATAATGGAAAGCCAAGCAAGAAGGCAGAGGAATTGAAGACCAATCGTTAGAAGGAGATTGCCAATAAATCCTTCTGGCATGGTTCCTACTCCGTTTAGGATAGTTGCTGGTACGAAAGCAATAACTAGGCTAATAAGAATTTGCATTAGAGCGATACTGGCTAATACAACAGATTTGGCTAGAAAGAATTCTGTACGAGAAACCCCTACTGTCAAACTGTTTTTATAGAGTTTTCCGATAAGGTCAACTCCCAGAACGAGGCAAGCAAGGATAATACAGAGAAAAACGAGGTTTGAACCTTGACTCGATGCGTTAATCAGGGCTTGCACACCATTCCAACCTTGGGTTGGAATTTCTGATTCTGGGGGCGTTGTATTAACTGACATTAGATGTCCTGTAGCCCCAATAGTAGCTCCCATTAACATGAGTGCAAAGAGAACAATCTCTGTAATCCAAAAACCTTTGGAACGGAAAAGACGGTAAAAGTCTGCTTGAATTGTATGAATCATGATCTTCCTCCTATTTTACTAATTGTGTGAAGTATTCTTCAAGATTTTGACGAGCATAGTAAATCTCATCAACAGCGACATCTGCTAGAGTAAGTTCTTTGAGAATTCGTTTGACATCTTGTTCATGACTAAAAATATGAATCTCATTATCTGAATTCACAACTTTAAATTCAAGACGCACTTTGTCTTTTAAGATTTGACTAGCTTTTTCTTTTTCACTTGTTTTCAGAACGATATAGTCTTCATTCAGTGTCTCAAATTCAGCCTTACTGATTTCTCGAATGATTTTTCCTTGGTCCAGAATTCCAAAGCGATTGGCAACCAGATAAAGTTCTGACAAGATATGACTAGAGATGAGAATGGTCATTCCTTTCTCTTGATGCAGACGTTGAATCATTTGACGAAACTCTTTGATACCGATTGGGTCAAGACCATTGATGGGTTCATCAAGGATGAGAAAGTCTGGTTTTGATAGGAGGGCAATAGCAATGCCTAGACGTTGTTTCATCCCAAGAGAGAAATCTCGAAAAACTTTTCTACCTGTATCTGTTAACCCCACATACTTTAATGTCTCCTGAATGACTTGATCAGCATTTGGGATATGTCGAATCGTACAATAGTATCTTAGATTTTGATAGGCTGTTAAATGATTGTGAGCTACTGGGGATTCAATGACTGAACCTACTCGAGATAGGGCTTTCGTGCACTCCTTATACCCTTGACTAGAAAATAGGGAAATCGTTCCATGGTCAGCAGATAATAATTGGGTAATAATTTTAATCAGAGTTGTTTTACCAGCACCATTTTTTCCGATAAGTCCATAGATATCTCCTTCTTTAACTGAGAGACTAAGATCTTGTAGAATAGGTTGTTTGCCAAATTGTTTGGACAAGCCATGGATTTCGAGGACTGTTTTCATAGTTTTCTCCTTTAATCTTTGATACTCAATGAAAATCAAAGAGCAAACTAAGAAGCGAGCCGCAGGCTGTACTTGAGTACGGCAAGGCGAAGCTGACGTGGTTTGAATTTGATTTTCGAAGAGTATAAGATGTTTTATTTTTATAATTCTAGTATAAAGCATAGATATCAAAGAATCGTCAAGCATTTCTAAAGTGTTTCTAAAGTTTTTAAGTTTCTAAAAATAAAAAGCCCAGTTGGCTAGAAATACTAGTTGACTGGGCTTATTTTCTACAAAATATATTTCTCAATAGCACGTGCAACACCATCTTCTTCATTGCTAGCAGTTACGGCATCCGCGAGAGATTTGACGTAGTCGCTGGCATTTCCCATGGCAATCCCAAGCCCTGCAAATTCTATCATCTCAATATCGTTATTGGCATCACCCATGGCCATGATTTCAGAAGGTTGGATATCCAAAATCTCAGCCAAGCGAGAAAGAGCAGAAGCTTTTGTGGTACCGAGTGGCATTGCTTCATAGATAACTGGTTGTGAACGAACTCCGCTAAATCTCTGACAAAGTTCATCAGCAAATCGTTGTTCAAAATCATCTGTTTGTTCTTTTGTACCTAAGAACATACCCTGGAACATGCGATATTTTCCACTGGTAGCTTCCTCTAGTGAAATTTCAGTCAGGTCAGAAAAGACGAGTGTCGCATCGTATTTTACGATAGGATTTGGTTCGCCTCCGAGAACGAAGTAGTGTTCCTCGTCAAAGAGAGTCAACTGGACCTCACTCTTTTCAGCAAGTTCATTTAGGTATTCAATGTCTGATTTGCTAAGTTCTCTCCAGTCAACAAGGCCCCAATCACTAGTTTGGTGGGTAGAACATCCATTGTTGACGATGACGTATTCATTCTGCAAATCAAGTCCGAGTTTCTTGTAGTAGGGAAGAACCCCAAAGAGAGGACGACCAGTACAGAGAACCAGTTTGACGCCTTTTTCGACAGCCTTATGAATGGTATTAATATGAGCCTGAGGAATTTCCTTGGCTTCGTTGAGCAGAGTTCCGTCCATATCAAGGGCAAGTAGTTTAATCATAGTAGTTCCTTTTCACGTGTTTTGTCTATATTATAGCATAATTTAGTGGAAATAAGGATTACTATGTCAATTTAGGACGTTTCAATTACAATTCATGATTTGAAGAAGCTTTTTGGCAAATATATGCTATACTAAACTTGCGATATACTGATAATGGATAAAAAAGCAGAGGACTTATCATGAAAAAAAGAGCAGTACAGATTTTACTAGCCTTGTTAGTAATTATTTATAGGAAGACTTGGTTTTGGTGGATTTTTAATCACTTTACAGCTAGATTTGTAGCTGCTAGTCGAGAATTTTTTCAAATTCTTGCTTTTTTAGAGTTTATCGTTATTCTTCTAGCTATGCTATATTTACTAGTATTCGAAGGTAGAAAAATGCTTGAGTTGAAGTAGAAATGGAGATATCTAGTTTATTTGCTTCTTGCTTATGGAGTCAGTTATCTTTCAGATATTGTGTTTTCTTTTTTAACCCCAGCAACGTCCAATCAAATCGCTTTAAATGAATTGACTGAGATGACAGGGCGACAAGAGTTACCTTATCTTTTACTTATTGTTTGTCTACTAGGACCAATTACAGAAGAATTGGTTTACCGTGGAGTTCTGATGAATACATTTTTGAAAGATTCACCTTGGTATGGAGATGTTTTACTATCAGCCTGCGTCTTTGGCTATGTGCATGTCAGTTCAGGTTTAACACCACTCGCCTTTTTCACCTATGCAAGTGGAGGAACGATTTTAGCATTGCTCTACCGAAAAACTCACTCTCTCTATTATCCCATTTTACTCCATATCATGATTAACATTACAGCATTTTGGGATTTATGGATGCTTGTATTTTCATGAAGATAGTGCTTATCGATCAATGCCGGAAATTTCTGGCATTTTACTTTTTATCAGTAGTTTAAGAACTCTCTATTTATAGGATTAGCAGTCAAAAAATGGTATAATGAAAGGTAATGAAAAAATCAAACGAGGCAGAGATGAAACTACTTTATACCGATATTCGGACTTCTTTGACAGAAATCCTGACCAAGGAGGCTCAAGGACTGGTTGCCCAAGGCAAACGAGTCTTTTACATAGCTCCTAACTCTCTTTCTTTTGAAAAGGAACGTGCCGTCCTGGAGTGCTTGAGTCAGCAGGCTTCTTTTGCGATCACAGTCACGCGCTTCGCTCAGATGGCTCGTTATCTGGTTTTAAACGATATACCCGCGAAGTCAAGTCTCGATGATATCGGTCTTGGTATGGCTTTCTATAAATGTCTGTCTGAGATAGACCCTAAGGATTTACGTGTTTACGGGGCTATTAAGCAAGATCCGCAATTCATCCAACAATTGATTGAGATTTACCATGAAATGACAACTGCTAAGATGAGTTTTTTGGATTTAGAAAGTCTATCTGACGCTGATAAACGTTCTGATTTGCTCATGATTTTTGAAAAGGTAACAGCTTATCTGAATCAAGGTCAAGTTTCGCAAGGGAGTCAATTATCATATCTGATCAATGCTATCGAAGAAAACAAGGTAAGTAGTGATTTTAGTAAGATTGCCCTAGTCATTGATGGTTTTACCCGATTTTCTGCAGAAGAAGAACACCTAGTGGATCTACTTTATCGTAAGGGTGTTGAGATTGTTATTGGTGTATATGCGTCTAAGAAATCTTATACTAGCCCATTTAGTGAAGGGAACCTCTACCAAGCCAGTGTTGAGTTTCTACGCCATTTAGCTTTTAAATATCAGACTAAGGCAGAAAATACTTGTCAAGAACATGAGAAACTTGATGCCTTTGCCAAAGCCTCAAGACTACTCGAAAGTGCTTATGATTATTCTAAAATTAGCTTAGAAGTGGATGATAAGGATAGAGAAGATTTGCAAATTTGGTCTTGTCTAACCCAAAAAGAAGAGCTGGAGTTAGTTGCTCGTAGTATTCGCCAGAAATTGCACCAAGAGCCAGAACTAAGCTATAAAAATTTTCGAATCCTATTAGGTGACGTAGAGTCTTATAAACTGTCTCTGCAGACAATTTTTAATCAATATCAAATTCCTTTTTATCTAGGTAAGAGTGAGTCTATGGCTCACCACCCTTTGACTCAATATGCAGAATCCATCGGGCGTTTGAAACGATACAATTTCCGTCAAGAAGATTTGATTAATCTCCTACGAACCGGCTTATATACCGACCTTAGTCAAGAGGAAATCGATAGCTTTGAGCAATATCTTCGTTATCTAGGAATTGATGGTCTCTCTAGTTTTAAACAAGAATTTACCAAAAATCATCATGGGAAATTTGATTTAGAGAAGTTAAACAAGCTTCGTTTTCGTGTTCTAAATCCATTAGAAACTTTATTATCTAGTCGTAAGCAAAAAGCTGAGAATCTTCTTTCAAAATGGAACAACTTTTTGAAAGATGCTCATTTGACCAAGCAGTTACAAACCTTATCTGCAACGATGGAAGTAGCAGAGCAAGAAAGACAAGAGGAAGTCTGGAAAGCATTTTGCCACGTAATGGAGCAATTTGCAACTGTATTTGAAGGTTCTAAGGTCAATTTGGATGATTTCTTAGCTCTTCTTCATTCAGGCATGAGCTTGTCCAATTATCGTACAATTCCAGCAACGGTAGATACTGTCCTGGTGCAGAGTTATGATTTGATTGCACCCTTGACAGCTGATTACATCTATGCAATTGGTTTAACTCAAGATCACTTGCCTAAAATTGCTCAAAACACCAGTTTGTTGAGCGATGAAGAAAGAGAAGTGCTGAACCGAGCAACTCAAGAAGGTTCTCAATTACTGATTGCAAGTCAAGAAAACCTCAAGAAGAATCGCTATACTATGCTTTCGTTGGTCAACTCTGCTAGGAAACAATTAGTCTTATCGGCGCCAAGTTTACTCAATGAAAATGAGAGTAAAGAGTCGGTATATCTGAAAGAATTACAGGACTTTGGTTTTAGCAAGATTGAAAAGAGAATTGACCGAAAAAATCTAACAAAGGATGATATTGGTTCTTATCACAGCCTTTTGTCTAGTCTTGTTGCCTATCATCAGCAAGGTGAGAGTGAGACAAGTGACCAAGACTTAACTTTTGTAAAAGTTCTGGCTCGTGTGATGGGTAAAAAGTTGGAAGACCAAGGTTTAGAAAATCCAGTTTTACCAACAAGTCCAAAGAGCAAGATTTTAGATTCTGAAACTTTGAAAGTCTTGTATCCTGAAGATCAAGATTTCTATCTATCTACTTCTGGATTAACAGAATTTTACCGTAATGAATACAGTTACTATCTCCGTTATGTCTTAGGTTTGCAGGAAGAATTGCGTTTGCGTCCTGATGCACGAAGTCACGGTAATTTCTTGCATCGTATTTTTGAACGAGCAATGAAACTTTCGCCTAATGAATCCTTTGATCGTCGTTTAGAACAAGCAATCTCTGAAACTAGTCAAGAACGTGAGTTTCAAGCCATTTATCAGGAAAGTTTGGATGCTCAATTCACCAAGGAAGTCCTATTGGATGTCGCACATGCTACAGGACACATTCTTCGACATAATGCGGATGTTGAAACGATTCAGGAAGAAGCAGTCTTTGGTAGCAAGGAACAAGCTTTTGTTCAGTTAGAAAACGGCAGAAATGTCTATGTCCGTGGTAAAGTCGACCGTATCGACCGTCTAAAATCAGATGGAGCTATTGGTGTTGTAGATTATAAGTCTTCTTTGACTCAGTTTAAGTTTCCTCTCTTTTATAACGGTCTTAACTCGCAATTACCAACCTATCTAGCTGCACTTAAAAAAGAAGGGAATAGAGACTTCTTTGGTGCCATGTATTTAGAGATGACTGACCCGATTCAACCTCTACAAGCCAATAAAACTCTTTCAAAGGCTGTAGCAGAAGCGAATAAGAGCATGAAGTATCAAGGACTCTTTCTTGAGAAAGAGATAAAAAACCTTGGAGAGTTTTACAATAAAAACAAGACTTATCAGTTGTCTGATGAGGAATTCCAGTTATTGTTGGACTATAATGCCCTTCTCTACAAAAAAGCGGCAGAGAAGATTTTATCTGGTGAATTTGCGATCAACCCTTATACAGAAAACGGTAGAAGCATTGCACCCTATGTTCAACAATATCAAGCTATTACAGGTTTTGAAGCCAATTACCATCTAGGTCAGGCGAGATTTTTAGAGAAAGTTGCCAAGAGCAATGCCAAGGAAGCTTGGTTTAATAAAATCAGAGAGGAGTTGGAGCGATGAAATTTTTAACCCAAGAAGAGATTGCAGCCTTGCAAGTAGCAGAAGCTCAGTCTAACAAGAAACCAAAGAAAACAGCTGAACAAATTCAAGCTATTTATAGCTCTGGTCAAAATATTTTGGTTTCAGCTTCAGCTGGTTCGGGAAAAACTTTTGTCATGGCTGAACGAATTCTTGACCAACTAGCACGTGGTGTTGAGATTCGCCAACTCTTTATCTCAACCTTTACGGTAAAGGCAGCAACCGAGTTAAAAGAACGCTTGGAAAAGAAAATTAGCCAACAAATCCAAGAAACGCAAGATGTGGAACTAAAAAAACACCTCGGCAGACAATTAGCTGATTTACCCAATGCCGCGATTGGGACCATGGACTCTTTTACCCAGAAATTCCTGACCAAGCACGGCTATCTTCTTGACCTGTCTCCAAATTTTCGCATTCTTCAGAATGAAAGTGAGCAACTCCTCTTAAAAAATGAGGTTTTTCGACAAGTTTTTGAACAGCACTACCAAGGCCAGGATAAAGATAATTTTAGTCGCTTGGTCAAAAACTTTGCAGGTAGAAGCAAAGACGCGCGTGGACTACGTAAACAGGTCTATATGATTTATGATTTTTTGCAATCTACTAGCAATCCTCAGGCTTGGCTAGAGGAATCTTTCCTAAAAGGTTTTGAAAAGGCTGATTTTACAGTTGCTAAAGAAAACCTTGTAGACGATATAAAGGAGAAACTCTGTGATTTAGAAAGCTTTTTCCGTTACCATTTGGATAATGATGCCAAGGAATTTGGTAAAGCAGCTTATTTAGAATCTGTTCAACAAGTTCTTGATGAAATCGGAGCTTTAACCAACGAATCAACTTTTAATCAATACCAAGAAGTTTTAGAACGAGTTGTTAGTATCTCTAAGGATAAGGGAGGTCGTGCTCTTACAAATGCTAGTCGTAAGGCCGAACTGCAAGACTTGAAAGAAACCTACAACCAAGAGAGAAAAGCAAAATTTGAGAAGCTGATTGCACTCAATGATCAAATCACTTTACTAAAATTCCAAGAAGATTATCATCAAGAGTCCTGGGACTTGGCAAAGACATTCCAAGTGTTCATGAGAGATTTTGTTGATGCCTATCGACAACGAAAACGCGAAGAAAATGCCTTCGAATTTGCTGATATTAGCCACTATACCATTGAGATTTTGGAAAACTTCCCACAGGTTCGTCAAGAGTATCAGGAACGCTTCCATGAAGTCATGGTTGATGAGTACCAAGATACCAACCATATCCAGGAAAGAATGCTAGAACTCCTCTCAAACGGTCATAATCGTTTTATGGTAGGAGATATTAAGCAGTCTATTTATCGTTTTAGACAGGCCGACCCACAAATTTTCAACGAAAAATTCCACAGCTTCGCTCAAGATGACAAAGAAGGTCAGTTAATTCTGCTTAAAGAAAATTTCCGAAGCAGTTCAGAGGTTCTTGATGCTACGAACGATGTCTTTAAACACCTCATGGACGAGGAAGTTGGAGAGATATCTTATGACGGTATGCACCAGCTTGTTTTTGGAAATACTGATATTCAATCAAATCCAGAAAACAAGGCAGAAGTTCTCTTGTACGATAAGGATGATGATAGCGATTCTGATGATGAGGAGGAACTTGCAACTAACAAACTGACTGGTGAAATGCGGATGGTGCTTAAGGAGATAATTCACCTTCATAATGATAAGGGTGTACCTTTCAAGGACATGGCTCTCTTAACTGCTAGTCGAAGTCGTAATGATCAAGTTCTGCTCGCCTTGTCTGAATATGGTATTCCTGTCAAGACAGACGGTGCTCAAGCAAACTATTTGCAATCCCTAGAAGTCCAGGTGATGTTGGATACTCTTCGTGTCATCCACAACCCTCTTCAAGACTTTGCTTTGGTTGCTCTGATGAAGTCTCCGATGTTTAGCTTTGATGAGGATGAATTGGCTCGTCTCGCTCTTCAAAAATCTGAGGATAAAGTTCAAGAGAACTTTTATGAGAAACTAGTCAATGCTCAAGCAAATACGGGTCTTCAAAAGGATTTAATTAAGTCTGAACTTCATAAAAAAATAGAATTTTTCATGGAAACCGTCCAGGCTTGGCGTTTATATTCCAAAACACATTCTCTTTATGATCTCATTTGGAAAATCTATAGTGACCGATTTTACTATGATTATGTTGGTGCCTTGCCAAATGGACTGGCCAGACAGGCAAATCTCTATGCCCTTGCTCTAAGAGCAGATCAGTTTGAAAAGAGTAATTACAAGGGATTATCCCGTTTTATTCGAATGATTGACCAAGTCCTGGAAGCCCAGCATGATCTTGCCAATGTTGCTGTAGCACCACCAAAGGATGCTGTAGAACTTATGAGTATTCATAAGAGTAAGGGGCTTGAATTTCCTTATGTCTTTATCCTCAATATTGATCAAAAATTTAATAAGAAGGATACTATGTCTGAGGTTATCCTCAGTCGCACAAATGGAATTGGGTTAAATTATGTAGCTAGAGTCGCTACAAATGCAAAAGAGGAATATGTTCCATCTACCATTAAATTATCTATTCCTAGCTTGACATATACTCAAAATAAGGAAGAACTCCAATTAGCAAGTTATTCTGAACTCATGCGTTTACTTTATGTAGCCATGACACGTGCTGAGAAGAAACTCTATTTAGTTGGAAAAGGATCTCGTGAAAAGTTAGAATCTAAAGAATATCCAACAAATGGGCAAGGTCTTTTGACTCGAGAAACGAGACTAGACGCTACTAATTTCCAAGATTGGATTTGGGCCATTTATCAAGCATTTTCTAAGGAGGATTTGCATTTCACTGTGCGCTTTGAAGGTGAAGAAGGCCTAACCAAAGAAGCTATCGGAGAATTGGAAAATAAAAGTCAGCTCCAAGACCAATCCCAAGCAGATAATCGCCAGTCAGAAACCATCAAAGATGCGTTGGAAATGCTAAAAGAAGTGGAAGTGTATAACCAAATCCACCGTGCAGCAATCAATCTTCCAAGTGTACAAACCCCTAGTCAGCTTAAAAAATTCTATGAACCAGTCATGGATATGGAAGGTGTAGTAGTAGCTGGTCAAAGTCAACTAAAAGAAAGCACTGTTCAATTCAACCTTTCTGATTTCTCTAAAACTAAGAAAGTTACTGGTGCTGAGATTGGTAGTGCTACCCATGAACTCATGCAGAGAATTAATCTAGCTAAGAAACCCACTTTAGAGACTTTAACAGAGGCCTTAGAGCAAGTTCAAGTAAGTTCAGCTGTCAAATCCAAAATCAATCTAGGAAAAATTTTATCCTTCTTTGATTCAGCTCTCGGTCAAGAGATTCTTGCAAATCAAGATAAACTCTATCGAGAACAACCTTTCTCAATGTTAAAAAGAGACGAGAAGAGCCAAGAAAACTTTGTTGTCCGTGGAATCTTAGATGGATATCTCCTCTACGATGATAAGATTGCTCTCTTTGACTACAAGACAGACCGTTATGAGCATGTTAGTCAACTTGTTGAACGCTATCGAGGACAATTAGACCTCTATGCAGAGGCTCTATCTCGTTCTTATCAAATAGAAACAGTTGAAAAATATTTGATTCTACTTGGTAAAGACCAAGTAGAAGTCGTTAAAATATAGAAAGAAAGGAGGCATCATGTCCATTCCTGTTAGAAAAAACTTATATGATGCAGTTTTAGAGGCCTCTAAAGCCGATACTTGGGAACAAGCTACCAAACAATGGAGTGAAGTTTCCTTGATTTTTAATGGAATCGGTCGAAGCAATTGTGTCTGCGGTAATGCTATTAAGTATGCTTATGAACTTTTTAACGGAGTTACTGGCAAACGACTTTTCCCATTGGGAGTGACTGTGTGCGTCATTTCCAAAGAATTAGCCTAGATCAACAGCTAGAAGAGGAAGAAAAACTTCTCAGAAAGCTTGAAAATCTAACCAGAAAGGCCCAGAAAAAAGAAGCCATTCGAGTTAATAAAACAGATTTTGATGAGCGACTAATCAACTGGCTATGGGAAAAGGGAGCTTTTAAGTCAAATCGAGGTAATCAATTTTCACCAGAAAAGGATTATCAACTCTTTTTGGAAGTTTTTCAAGGTGGAAGTTGGAGTAGGGCAGAGCCTTTGAAGAAAGCTCGTATGGAGGAAGTCCTTGAAAAATTTATCAAACCCTTTCTACTTGGAAAATCTGACGATCAGCTCTATCTTGTTAAACTAGGAAAAGAAAAAATTGACTATGAGCAGGAACTTCGCATCAAGGCTGAAAAGGAACGAAAGAAGCGAGACGAGATTGCTAAACAATATGCGGATAACCTGGTTCTAGCAATGGGACCAGCTGAACGTGCCTACCAGGATTACTTTGGATTGAGCGAAACACTGACACTAGAAGAGCGCCAGTGGGAAAAGATTCTCTTCGGTAAAAATCGGACAGAACGTTCTATAAAATCAAAACAGTACCAAAGAGAACTCGAAAAGGATCAACGCATTGCTAGTCAAGATCCTCTTGAAAGAAAACAAAAGCAAGTCTGGTTGCTTAACTCTTATTTTAAGGATATACCCGAAGAAAAAGCTCGCTTTTCCCGACTTCTAATCATGTATCGAAAAACTGGAGAAATCCCATTTTCAACTGACTATCTCTCTAACACTTTGTTTGACTTTTTCTACAAAATGAAGGCTTTTGAATTTGAAATAGCACCTGATCAGGTACGTGATTTTCTAAAGGAATGTTTAGATGCGGAAAATCTATCGTCCGCACAAAAATCTTGGATAGAAGGCATTTTAACCAACTGCATCAAACCTTTTTTAGAAAGAATGATAGTTTCGTCCTGAATGGATAGACTCATTATTGTTAAAATTAGTCTTAAAAGTATTTTACATAATTTATTTTATGTATAAACTAAAAATGTTTGTGTCAACATTAAAAAAATAGAAAGAAACTATGTCAAAAGAAATCGATATCGAATATTATCACCAACTAGCCTTGCAAAAACAAAAAGAGCATCGGAAGTTTTTAGGAAATCTGAAAAAGAAAGCACCTAAAAATTTGGATAAAATTGCCCTTGAAATCCATCAAGAAGTTTTTACTGAAATTGATTGTACAGCCTGCGCTAACTGCTGTAAGAGTCTTGGTCCAGACTTCAAAGAAGCAGATATCACACGTATCGCAAAATACTTTAAAATGAAATTGCCAGCCTTTGAAGCTGAGTTTTTGCAAGTAGATGAAGACGGTGATAAAGTCTTTAAGTCAATGCCTTGTCCCTTCTTAGGAGGCGATAATCTCTGTTCCATCTACGATGTCCGTCCAAAAGCCTGTCGTGAATTTCCACATACTGACCGTAAGAAGATTTACCAAATCAATAATCTTACTATTAAAAATACTCTAACCTGCCCCGCAGCTTATCTCTTTGTTGAAAGATTAAGAGAGAAAATAGACTAAGTACTCTCATTGTATGATAAGATTCATCCTCAAATACAGTTACTATTTGGGGATTTTTGTATATTTATTTTTATCTGAAAATTCAAACTAAATTTCTTATTAATTGATAAGTCTTTTCTTTAAGCTTAAAGTTTTTTAAACCTTATCTTAAAGAAAACTGATATAAGGTATTTTTAAGCGATATTCTGTATAGTTATACCATCACCAAAGAAAGAGGTATCGATATGAACTACATAGTCATTCCAGCTTATCAACCAGATAATAAACTTATCAAACTCATCGAAAAAATTCATGAAAAGAGTGATTTTCATATTTTAGTCATAGACGACGGCAGTTCATCAAAGTGCCAAAAAATCTTTGATAAAGCAAAACAATTTGCTACTGTCATTCGTCACCAAGTGAACCAAGGTAAAGGGCAGGCTCTAAAAACAGCCTTTACTTATATCCAAGAACAAAACATTTATGGTACGGTTGTCACAGCAGATGCGGATGGACAGCACAAGGTATGGGATATTTTCCGCACGGCTAATAAAGCTTCCGAAAATCCAAATAAGCTAATCTTAGGTGTACGTGCCTTTTCTGGAAAAGTTCCTCTTCGTAGCCGTTTTGGTAACAGCTTAACCAAAGCTCTCTTTAAGCTTCAAACAGGAGTTGGAGTAACAGATACGCAGACAGGTCTTCGTGCTTTTACTACAAACTTGATACCGTTTATGCTTAAGATTGAAGGCCAACGTTACGAATATGAAATGAATATGTTGCTCGAAGCAACAAAAGAATATGAGATTTTAGAAGTTCCTATTGAAACTGTCTATATTAATGACAATGAGGCTTCACACTTCCGCCCAATCCAAGACGGGCTCATGATTTATAAAAATATCTTTAAATTTGCCTTATCATCTCTTAGTAGCTTTGTTGTAGACTATGTCGTTTACGCTCTAGCAATCTTGATTTTACCGACAGTTCCGACGAGTCTACGAATCTTTCTAGCAAACGGAGTAGCTCGTGTGACTAGCTCTATTTTCAACTATTCTACAAATAAGAAACTAGTCTTTAAAAATGACGATAGCCTTGTGAAAACAGGGATGGGATACTTTGGTCTAGCAGTTGGACTCTTTGTCTTAGACACGCTACTGATTCGTCTCTTCTTTACAGTCTTTGGTATCAACCTTCTGATTGCTAAAGTTATCGTCGGCATCCTTCTCTTCGCTGTCTCTTGGACAGTTCAGAAGAAATTCATCTTTAAGGAAAGGACATCAACTGTATTATGAAATTTTTAAAGAAACGCTATGCTTACGCCTCAGTTATTGGCCTACTCTTGACAGGATCCTTTAGTTACTCAATGCTAAAGACCTTTGTCCTCGCTGAAACTATCTCGACAGTTGCTACAACTAGCACAAGTTCCAATGCAGCAGCAGCAAGTCAAGCTGCTAAGACAGCTACTGTCACTGACTCTAGTTATAAAGATGACAATATTACTGTCAATTTGTCTGAAACGACGGTCAATAATACCCAAGTCTACGTTGCTGATATTTCTCTGAGCTCATCGGATTATCTGAAAACTGCCTTCGCTCAAAATGCCTACGGAACTAATGTAACTGCAAAAACCTCTGTTACCGCAGCTGACAACAATGCCATTTTAGCGGTAAACGGGGACTACTATGGTGCTAACTCTACAGGTTATGTTATCCGTAATGGAGTAGTTTATCGTGATACTGTTCGTGAAGATTCTAGTAATGGCGACCTAGCTATTTATAAAGACGGCTCTTTCAAGGTTATTTACGAAGATCAAATCTCAGCTGAGCAACTAGTAAATGACGGTGTCGTCAATCTCTTGGCTTTTGGACCAGCCTTGGTCGAAAATGGTGAGATTGCAGTTGATACCAATACAGAAGTAGGACAGGCCATGGCTTCAAATCCTCGTACAGCTATTGGTATTATCGATGAAAACCACTATATCATCGTGGTTTCAGATGGACGTACCTCTGAAAGTGAAGGTCTCTCTCTTTATCAGCTTGCTGAGGTCATGAAATCATATGGAGCAAAAACAGCCTACAACCTTGATGGTGGTGGATCATCTACACTTTACTTCAACGGTCAGGTTATCAATAAACCAACGACTGGTGGAAACAAAATTTCAGAAAGGGCGGTGAGTGACATTGTCTACATCGGTTACTAATTTTAGCAAAAAACGATTTAAAAAAACGGTCATTTCTTATACACTAATCACTATTTTCTTCTTTGCATTTTCTAGAATTTACGAAGCATTCAGCTTTGGAGAAACTTCTATTCATATGCACTATTTATTTGCAGTACCTCTTATTGGAGGAATTCTACTAGCAATCTTTCTCCAGGTTCTCCCACATTTCTCTCGTATTAGTCTAAATCTATGGAATTCGGCAGTAGCGATTATTACGGCAGGGATACTTTTCCGCGGGATTGTCAATCTTTCTGGACGCTCAACAACCTTGGATGCACCCTACTGGTACGTTGGGATTGGGTTTGCAATACTAGCGATCGTCACTATTTTCATCAATCCAAACCTTTGGAATAATTCTCCTAAAGCAACCAAAACGAATCGCAAAGAAGTCTACAGTCAGGTATAATGTTATAAAAAAGTAGTCGTTCAACTTATGTTCGACTACTTTTTATTGATTTTTATTTCTAAAATATTTTAAAAATATTACAAGTTCTTTTCTTCTGAAAGATACTACTTTTATATTTAACAGAATATTGTATAATATAGTGGATAAATACTGTTTTTTACACAATATATAGAAACACCAAATACAATATCTAGGTATTCGTAAGGAGAAAAGAATGAAAAAAATATTGCTGGCAAGTACAGTTGCCCTCTCTATGGCAGGTTTTGCAAAAACGACCGTCTATGCCGAGGATTCTCAAGCTACCAATAATGTTCAATCATCAGAAAAGATTGCTACCAATACAGTAAGCAATGAGAAGAAAAATCAAAGCGAAGCTGAAAAAGCAACTTCTCAAACTCCAGAGACCAAAGAAAAACCTTCAAAAGAAACAGTAGTAGAAGTAGTTAACAAAGAAGGTTGGCAAAAAGAAAATAACCAATGGCGTTATTATGAGGATAATCAGCCCGTTTCAAATTGGAAAAAAATAGCAGGAGTCTGGTACTATTTCAATCAAGATGGCATCATGCTTAGTAATACTATTTTTAATGATTACCTATTGAATAATAGCGGTGCTTTGGCAGAATCTTCTTGGGTAAAAATTGACAACCAATGGTATTATGCCACTGAGGACGGGAAAGTTACTCGTAATAATTGGAAAAAGATAGCGGGTGTTTGGTATCGATTCGATGAAAATGGTATCATGATCAGCAATGCAGTTTACGATGATTATCTGTTCAAAGCAAGTGGTGTCTTAGCTGAAAATAGCTGGGTAAAAATTGGTGATAAATGGTACTACGGCGATCAAGAAGGAAAAATCAATCGTGACAAGTGGGCAAAGATTGATGGACAATGGTATCGATTTGATGAATCTGGTGTCATGCTAAGTGCTACTATTTATAAAGACTATCTTCTCAAGACTAGTGGAGCTATGGCGGAAAATGCCTGGGCAAAACTCGAAGATAAGTGGTATTATGCTACAGCATCAGGAAAAATTATTCGCGACAAGTGGGAGAAAATCAGCGGTTCATGGTACTATTTTAATAAAGACGGTGTCATGTTAAGTAGCCAATGGAAAGAGAAATACTATCTAAAAGATAGTGGGGCCATGGCCAAAAGTGAATGGATTTTCGATGAAAAATTCAAGAGCTGGTTCTATCTCAAATCAGACGGCACCTATGCTGAAAATCAATGGGTAGGTTCTTACTATCTCAAACCTTTTGGTTATATGGCCAAAAATGAATGGATTTTCGATAAGGACTACAATGCTTGGTATTATCTAAAAGAAGACGGAGCTTATGTAACTGGTAACTTCACCATTAACGGGAAAGACTATACGTTCCAAAGCAATGGGAAATGGATTTCTGATACAGCAGCATACTATAAAGTAAAACCAATTACAGCAAATGTATATAGCGCTTCTGGTGAGAAACTCAGCTATATTTCGCAAGGAAGTATTGTAGCGATTGATGGAGCAGAAGCCAAAGACGGTCGACTTCCAGTCAAAATTTCAGGTCTTTCAGGATATATGAACAAGAGTGATCTAGTAGCAGTCAGCTCTGATAGTGACTTTATTCCTCACTATGCCACTGATGGTAACTATCTCTACCATGAATTGTCACCATACGCAAGTATCCGTGTAGCACCTCATAGTTCATCAATGGCAATTGGCAAAAAATACTATTCAGCTGATGGTATCAATTTTGAAAACTTTACAGTTGAAAATCCTTTCTTATTTAGAGATTTAAGAAAACCAAGCAATTACACAGCTGAAGAATTAGATAAAGTCTATTCTCTTATGAATATCAAGGGAAGTCGTCTGGCAGGTAAGGGTGCAATCTTTAAAGAAGCTGAAGAACGCTATCAGATCAACGCTCTCTATCTAATCGCCCATAGTGCTCTTGAAAGTTCATGGGGACGTAGCCAAATTGCTAAGGATAAAAATAACTTCTTTGGTATCGCTGCTTATGATACAACGCCATATGATTCAGCTAAAAGCTTTGACGATGTTGATAAGGGTATCTTAGGTGCAGCCAAGTGGATTCGCGAAAATTACATCGATAATGGGAGAACATACCTAGGAAATAAATCATCAGGTATGAATGTCCTTTATGCTTCAGATCCATACTGGGGAGAAAAAATTGCAAGCATCATGATGTCAATTAACAGCAAGCTTGGTGAAAAAGATTAAAAATCATTAAAATCGATAACGACTGTATAGTGGTTATCGATTTTGCTTATCAAGAAAACTTGAAAAATGAACTTTGTGAAGCAGAATTTCGAGAATAGAAATAAATGAGGAATTGATTTACGTGACTTAGGAATTGATGCATACGCTTATGATTATTCAGTAATCCCAGACTTACTTAATAATCTCAAAGCCAATAATCAAATTATACTAGGTGGGGATGCTTTTTGCTACAAGAATGGCCAATTGACACATACTTATGATAATTGGTATTACGAGAAACAAGATCCAACTATTGATAGCAGTGAATCCATTTTCCAAACAGAAAAGTATATCAGCAACTATGTTAAAAATCATGGTGAACACTCTTATTTTTCAATCGTTTTAGACAATGAGGAATTTCATTTGTGACTGATTCACTTAGAAAACATTTTACAATCGGCATTGAATCAAGCGTCAAATACGAGAAATCATGTTATAATAAAAGACAGTGATTTATTTTAGAAAAAGATTTGTATTTAATTTTTGAAACTGGAAAAATAGATACAAATCCAATAAGAGAAAGGAATTATACTCTCATGGCAACTATTCAATGGTTGGTCTAGAAGATTTAAAATAATAAAACATTGTGAAGTAGAATAAATACTTAAAACCCTTGGAATTCAAGGGTTTTTATTGGTTTAGATTTTAATTCTTCACATTGTTATATGTGCTTGATTGAGCAATAATCATCAATAAAAACATTTTTTTGGTGTTGAGTTTGGTGTTCAAATATTTATTATGTTACGGAAAGGAATTTCACAATCTTTCCGTTTTTTTATTTTCTGGAGGAAAAATGACAAAAGAATTACAATCATCACGCTATATTGTCATTTCATTTTTAGTACGTGAAATGGGAATTGATATTGTTGAGGCCATCACTCTTATGGCTGAATTAGAAAAAAGTGGCTTGGTTCGATTGGAATCAAGTGGAGATTTAATACTCAAAGAACTTGGAGGAGCTCTATGAAACGAATTACCGCAAATCAATATCAAACTTCAGAACGGTATTATAAATTACCTAAAATTCTTTTTGAGGATGAGAAATATATGGATATGAAACTAGAAGTAAAGGTGGCTTATTCTATTTTAAAAGATCGTTTAGAATTATCTCTCAGTCGTGGTTGGATAGATGAAGAAGGCGCGGTTTATTTAGTATTTTCTAATTCTAAACTGATGAGGCTGTTAGGTTGTTCGAAGTCAAAATTACTGTCCATCAAAAAAACTCTTAAAGAATATGACTTAATTGATGAAGTCCAACAGTCTTCAAGTGAGAAAGGAAGACTAGCTAATAAGATTTATTTAGGGGAATTATCTTCTAGCCCAGTAGCTAGTTCAAACAGGCCTAGTGTTAAAAAAAGACTAGGGCAGGTTGAAAATGAAACGGCCCCCGTCTCACATTCAGCCCCTAGTGAGACTGAAGTTAGTGAGACTAAATATAGTGAGACTGATTCTTTATTTATTGAGGATGAGGAAGAGAGGAACTTTCAACCTATCTTGAGAAGAAAAGTAGAAAAGGTCACAAAATATGATCGAGATTATATTTGGGGATTGGTACAAGAACAATTTAGACGAGAGGGTTTTTCTGAAACAGCCAGTGAGATTGCTATGACTGATTTTGAGAGAATCTATCAGTATGCTCTTGACAATGTTCGCTTTGTTAGACGAGCGGAAGTACTTGCTGAATTTGTGTTTAACGGCTTGTATTCCGTTTGGAATAATCGTGTTAGAAAAGGAGGTGGTTAAAATGTCGCCAATCGAGTGGATATTAGTTATGCTCATTGTCATTTCAAGTGGTGTGACACTTTGGACATTGATAGTCGATCAGAAAGGGGTGATAAAGAAATGAGATTTATTGATTTATTTTCAGGTATAGGCGGATTTCGGCTTGGAATGGAAAGTGTTGGACACGAGTGTATTGGATTTTGTGAGATTGATAAATTTGCTAGAGAATCTTATAAGTCCATTTTTCAAACGGAAGGAGAAATAGAATTTCATGACATACGAGATGTTTCAGATGACGAATTTAAAAAACTTAGAGGGAAGGTCGATGTCATCTGTGGGGGATTCCCTTGTCAAGCATTTTCAATCGCAGGAAGACGATTGGGATTTGAAGATACTAGAGGAACTTTGTTCTTTGAAATTGCTCGGGCGGCCAAACAAATCCAACCACGTTTTCTTTTTCTTGAAAATGTTAAAGGCCTACTCAATCACGATAAGGGACGGACGTTCACCACAATTCTTACCACACTTGATGAGTTGGGGTTTGATGTTGAGTGGCAGGTGCTTAACAGTAAGGATTTTGGCGTTCCCCAAAACAGAGAGAGGGTGTTTATTATCGGACATTCTAGAAAGAAAGGTACCAGACTCTTATTTCCTTTCAGACGAGAAGGTCAAGCAACTAACTCTGAGACTTTAAAAACAATAGGGAATTTGAATCCATCAAAAAGTGGCATGAGCGGTAAAGTGTATTATTCAGAAGGTCTTGCACCAACCTTAGTTCGTGGAAAAGGAGAAGGATTTAAAGTTGCGATTCCTTGTATGACACCAGACAGATTAGAAAAAAGACAAAATGGTAGACGTTTCAAGGATAATCAAGAGCCAATGTTTACTTTAAATACTCAGGATCGCCATGGTATTGTCGTTGTTGGAGATTTACCAACTAGCTTTAAGGAAACTGGTCGCGTCTATGGAAGTGAGGGCTTATCTCCAACACTAACTACGATGCAAGGTGGAGATAAAATTCCCAAAATACTGATCCCAGAACCAATCCATTTTCTAAAAATCAGGGAAGCAACTAAAAAAGGGTATGCTCAAGCAGAAATAGGAGATTCAATCAATTTAGAAAGACCAAGTTCTCAGTATCGGCGTGGTAGAGTTGGAAAAGGTATAGCGAATACTTTGACAACTGGTGGTCAAATGGGAGTAGTAGTGGCTAGCTATGAAGGAGAAGATAAGCAAGTTTACCATGTAGCCGGTGTCTTAATAGATGGACAATTTTACCGTTTGAGAATACGACGAATCACCCCTAAAGAGTGTTTCCGCCTGCAGGGATTTCCTGATTGGGCTTTTGAAGCTGCTAGAAAAGTCTCTAGTAATAGTCAGCTCTATAAACAAGCTGGTAATAGTGTAACCGTACCTGTGATTGCCGCAATCGCAAAGAAATTAAAAGAAATAGAGGAAAAAGATGAAAGCATTAAATAAAGAATCAATACTAGATTGTGATGAATTAGAAATAGAATTACATGACGGAGAAATCAAACAGCTGGATGAACAAATATTTTTAATGCCTAATTATCCATGTGAGTTTGAGGTGACATTTTTAGATGATTACCATAAAAAACACAATTACCCACTATTTTATGAATCCTATCTTCAAAACATTATGGAATTCCTTGAAAGTCAGGATATAAAGAATGGAGCTGATGCCTTTATAGATGATAATCATAATCTTGTTTTTGTTTTATATGGGCAAGGCTATCGAGCCGAGGGAAAAGAGGGAATACTTACAACCCAGGTAACTGTAAAAGCTTATGATGAAGACAAGAAATCAGTTAACTTCTCAAATTTATTAGATTCCTTAATCGTTTCAGAATATCAAATGGAACCGAATCTTTGGGAGGTCTCCCATGATTGATCTCTATCTAAGTAAAAATAGCCAAAGAAATCAACTTCTTTTAGAATTCTTCCAAAACTATGGCATTGAGGTATCCTGTCATTCGATTTCTGAAATGACAAGGGATAAATTAATTGAGATGATGAGCTATTCTTCAGATTGTTTTGAGTTTTTATCTCCCAATTTATTACGATTTAAGAACCGTGACAATTTAAGATTAACGGATTTCATTGAAATGATATTAAAAAATCCTGAACTAACCATCAGACTTCCTCTTGCGGTTTCGAATAAAAGAGTTTATCCAAATCTAAATTTGGAGGAAGCTAGAGCTTTATTGCCAAGAGATACGAAACAATTGATTTACATGGCACAAACACATTATTTATCTAACTAAAGGAGAAGCAATATGGCTGAACGATTTTGGGAGAACTTGTCCATTATTTTGGCTGAAAGAAATATTAGCTGGATTGAGTTAACCAGAAAAATGTTTGCGGGAGAGTTTCACTATCCAAGTGAATTGAACCGTTTGTATCAAAAGATACGCCACTACAAGATGGAACAACGAATGCCTCAAAGTCCATGGGTAGAAAGAATTGTGCAGGTATTAGATTTAGATTATGAAGATTTATTTCGGAGGTAACTATGAAAAGAATCATTCCAGTTTATATATTCCAACAAGTAAATGTCCTATTGGTATCTCTATACTTACTGAAATTTCTTTGTATCGGTGAGTTAACTATACTACAGATTCTCTATGGAGCGTCGCTCATTTCTTTTTTATGGATGTATGGCCAACGCAAACAAGCTCATAAGGTCAATATGAAATCTAGGATGAAATGGCTTGGTATTGGATTCATTAGCCTACTGATTATAAGTCTATGTTTTAGCCTAATCCATGCTCAAGGAACCACGAATCAAGCAAACTTAATTGGACTTCAACATCAAGTGCCTTGGTTTTCATTTTTATTGTTCTTAATCAATGCGAGTATGGCTGAAGAATTTCTGTATAGAGAAATTTTATGGAATTTGGTCAGAAAATTAGATATTCGAGTTGCGTTGACAAGTGTTTTATTTGCCTTAGTACATCATCCAGGAACCATTCTAGCTTGGTGTTTATATGTTTCACTTGGGATGTTTTTAGGGATGGTACGCTATAAATCGGACTTATGGGGCAGTATGGGGCTACATTTGGTGTGGAACCTACTAGTTTATAGTTTGCTGCTTTTTTAGACCAAATTAGCTTGTTTTAGGGAAATGAAATGCTAACGTTATGTAACAATGTTAGTCTTTTATTTCAAACTCTTTGATTAATATGAATTTAGCTCGACAGAAAAATAAGAAATGTGATAAAAATTTCAACTACTCTTATCTATAATAAAGCTACCTGTTCTTTGAAAATTGAATCCACTCCGTCTTGATTAGCGTGCCTGTGTAAGTAGGGACTGAGAGTATTTCCCTGTGAAGGGCAACTGGCACAAGACGTGTGTGAGAATTTTCTAACAGACACGGAGTTTATCGTTACCAGACTTAAACGATGCGACAAACTAGATAAAGGAGTTAATTATGAAGGTAGTAAACTTGTATGATTTGAAACAAATGGGAAATAAAGGTGGTTGTACCATCCAATTGATTCATCACTTTCCTTTTGGTATGGGCTTAGGACATCTCAAAAAAGACTACATTGAATTTAAACGTGTTGGTATCTTTGATGGGAAGGCAGTAGAAGTCACTCTTCGAGAACCTTATTCGAGAGATCTACTGAAGGTTGTCAAGTCGATTAAGCAACGTCAGAAATTGATAGCTTATCGTTATAAAGAAGGAAAGCTGCTATTTGTTAAGAAGGAGGCATCAGATGTCCTCTGAACAACAGGAACGAATGGCAGTTCAATATGCAGAGCGTAGTCTTTTATTCACTGTCAAAAGTCTCTTAAAGATTCTAGAATGGTCTAGATGTCAGGCTTTAGCACAGGATTCCGCTTATAAGATAGGAGTACAGAAATTAGAAGAATTGCTACAATCTCCCTATGCGATTGATACGATTAATCTGAAAAAAGATTTTTTAGACAAACCAATTGATATAGAGAAATTTAAAGCTTTTTTAGAAAAAGAAGAGATTCCTTTAGCCATTGCTTGGCAAGGGGATTCTCTGCATTTCTACACGAAAGACCGTTCGATTCTAGACCATCATTTAGACCATCTGCTAGAAAAAATGATTAATGATCCGGAGAAATTAGCTGATTTTACCATGGATAAGTCATTAGACGATGCAATTGATGAGGCTAAATCCCAAATTACCTTTATACAAGAAGGGGCCGTCAAACAGAAAGAGATGGTGAGATGATGTACAGTGGAAAGAAATTCCTACTATTCTCACTGTTAGGCATCTTACTAGGCTATCTTTTTCATCGTTTGACGCTTTTGTATGATTCCTATACTGGAAATAGCTTAGATAAATGGACTCATCTTCTGATGGAAGGTCAAGATGAAGTTCTTCAGTCGCCATGGAATGTTTCTTTTACTGGAAAATCAAGTGCTTTTTTTCTACTAGGCTTTCTGATGATGTTGCTGGTTTATCTCTATCTAGAGACTGGTAAAAAACAATACCGAGAAGGGGTAGAATACGGGAGCGCCCGTTTTGGAACTCTAAAAGAAAAGAAGCTCTTTTATGGTAAGGAATTTTCTCATGATACGATCTTAGCACAAGATGTTCGTTTGACATTATTAGATAAAAAACCACCCCAATATGATAGAAATAAGAATATTGCGGTGATTGGAGGTTCAGGAAGTGGGAAGACATTTCGCTTTGTGAAACCCAATCTGATTCAAATGAATAGTTCTAATATTGTAGTGGATCCTAAAGATCACTTGGCCGAAAAAACAGGCAAACTCTTTTTAGAACATGGCTACCAAGTAAAGGTGCTAGATTTAGTCAATATGAAGAACTCAGATGGCTTCAATCCTTTTCGCTATATAGAGACAGAAAATGATTTGAATCGCATGCTGACGGTTTATTTCAATAACACCAAAGGCTCTGGCTCTCGTAGTGATCCATTTTGGGATGAAGCTTCTATGACTTTGGTACGAGCTTTAGCCTCTTACTTGATCGATTTCTATAATCCACCTAAAACAAGAGAACAGCTCATAGAAGAAAGTCGTTTGAGTCAAAAGGAATACCAAAACTTGTTGAAACGTCAAAAAAAAGAAGTGGAAGAGCGAAAAAAACGAGGGCGTTATCCAAGTTTTGCTGAAATCTCAAAACTCATTAAACACTTATCCAAGGGTGAAAACCAAGAAAAAAGTGTCTTAGAAATTCTATTTGAAAATTATGCTAAAAAGTATGGGACTGAAAATTTTACCATGCGAAATTGGGCAGATTTCCAAAATTATAAGGATAAGACTCTGGATTCTGTTATAGCTGTAACCACTGCGAAATTTGCCCTCTTCAATATTCAAAGTGTCATGGATTTGACCAAAAGAGATACCCTTGATATGAAGACATGGGGCAAGGAAAAATCAATGGTTTACTTAGTTATCCCAGATAACGATAGTACCTTTCGCTTTCTTTCAGCCCTCTTTTTTTCAACCGTATTTCAAACCCTAACAAGACAAGCAGATATTGATTTTAAGGGTCAATTGCCTCTTCATGTGAGAGTTTACTTAGATGAGTTCGCAAATATCGGAGAAATTCCAGATTTTGCTGAACAAACCTCAACAGTTCGTTCTCGTAATATGAGTCTCGTTCCCATTCTTCAAAATATTGCCCAACTTCAAGGACTCTATAAAGAAAAAGAAGCTTGGAAAACCATTCTTGGGAACTGTGATAGCTTAGTATACTTAGGTGGGAATGATGAAGATACCTTTAAATTTATGAGTGGCTTACTCGGTAAACAAACCATTGATGTTCGAAATACTAGTCGTTCCTTTGGCCAGACAGGTTCAGGATCCCTTTCTCATCAAAAGATTGCTCGTGATTTAATGACACCTGATGAAGTCGGAAATATGAAACGACATGAATGCCTGGTTCGAATTGCCAATATGCCTGTCTTTAAAAGCAAAAAGTACAATTCCACTAAGCATCCAAACTGGAAATACCTAGCCAATCAAGAAACCGATGAACGGTGGTGGAACTATCAGATCAATCCTTTGAATCAAAGACAAGAAAATCATCTTGACGGCCTTAGAATTCGTGATCTAACTTTTGAATCTAGTTTAAAATAAAAATAGAAAAGAGGAAATAGATGATTACGCATTTTAAAGGTTTTGTTTATGGAGTAGACGCAAGTGCTATGTTTGCACAAGCTATGTCTTTGTTACAGAAGGGATTGATTGCGGTTGGTGCCTTTCTCGTTGTTGTAGGGATTGTCAACCTTGCAACCAATATTAAAGATGGTGGACCAGGTGTTCGGAATGCCATTCTTGAAATTGTCGGTGGTGTTATGGTAGGGGCTGCTGGAGCCTTTGTAACCCAGATTTCAATTTAGGAGGATGAACAATGACATGAATCTTAGTTTAGTCTCACCCTTTGTTTACCTTGCATCTGAAAAAATATCAGCTGAAAATTTATTTGAAGGATTTAATGTGGATTTACAATCTACGGTAGATCTGATTAAATCTCTATCTAGCTATAATCCAACCGTTTGGACTTATATGTCAAGTATTACTAAAAGTGTCATGCAGCCTCTTGGAGTTGCGATTTTATCAGTTGTTCTCATCTTAGAGTTTTCGAAGATGGCAAAGAAAATTGCTAACTCTGGTGGAGCGATGACCTTTGAAGCCATAGCGCCAATGCTGATTAGTTATATTATGGTCGCAGTTGTAATTACCAACACTACCGTCATTGTAGAAGCCATCATCGGGATTGCGAGTCATGCCATTGAACAAGTGGCCTCGATTGTGGCTCACGGTGGGGCAAAGTATGATACACTCTCTGGATTAAAAGGGTCAGGATTTATTGGCCGGATGATTGTGGGCTTTTTCGCCCTCCTCATTTGGCTTGTTCGGATAGTAAGTGCAGCCATGGTTAATCTTTTGGTATCTATTCGATTTATTCAACTCTACCTTATGATCCCATTTGCCCCTCTTACGATTCCAACATTTTTAAGTGATGAATGGAAGTCTATTGGTATAGGCTATTTAAAAAATATTATGGTCTATGCGGTACAAGGGGTTCTTATTTTTCTGATTGTTTCTCTTGTTCCTTTGTTTGAATCTGCTGGTAAAATAGCTGTTTCAAATGGTGCAGGAGTCCTGCAATCACTTGCGATTATGTTTGGTAGTTTGGTACAAGCTATCTTACTGATTATTGCCCTCGTTGGTTCTCAACGTACGGCTCGCTCAATCTTAGGTATGTAATTAGATAAAGGCTAGGAAGTGGTTGCTTCTTAGCCTTTTTAGAAAGGAAAGTCATGAATACACGTGTCTTTAAAGACATCTCAAAATACCAACACAGGGCTTGGTTAGGTTTCACCACAAGACAAATCATCTTTGTTTTACCAGCCTTTATTGTCACAATTATTGTTTTGGGCTTGAATCTCTTTTTCTGGCAATTTGGAGATTGGTTTGTTTACGGTTTTGTGTTTGCTTTTACCATCCCCCTCTTGCTTTTTGGAGTCTATAAACCCAATGATTTATATTTTGAACATTATTTGAAATACCGTCTTCATTTTGAACTAACGATACCCCTACGCACAATTTCAGGAAAGAAAGGACTTGAACATGAAAAGAAAATCAAATACATTAAAGAAACAAAAAACTTCAACGACTAATAAAAAGGAAGAAGTTAAAGATAAAAAAGAGGAAGTGTTACCATCAACGGCTAATACTCTTTCCTATCAAGCCTTGTATCAAAATGGTCTGATGCAGGTAAAAGAAGATTATTTTTCACAAAGCTATTTACTTGGTGATGTCAATTACCAGACTGTTGGTTTAGAAGATAAGGGAGCAATCATTGAGAAGTATTCTGATTTGATTAACTCTTTAGATGACCAAACCAACTTCCAATTGACCATTTTTAATAAAAGATTGAATTTAGAAAAATTCAGACACAGTGTTTTGTATGAGGAAAAAGAAGATGGGTACGATAGCTATCGTAAAGAATTGAATCGGATGATGAATCAAAATTTAGATAGTGGTGAAAATAACTTTTCGGCTGTGAAACTGATTAGTTTTGGTAGAAAGGATTCTAATCCCAAACAAGCTTATCGTTCCTTGTCTCAAATAGGCGAATATTTCAAGAGTGGTTTCTCAGAAATTGATGCTCGATTTGGATCCTTGACTGGAGAAGAACGGGTGAACTTGTTGGCAGATATGCTTAGAGGAGAACACCATCTTCCTTTTTCTTATCGTGATTTAACGAGATCTGGCCAGACAACTCGTCACTTCATAGCACCTAATCTCTTGGATTTTAAAAACAAGAATTACCTACAAATCAATGACCGCTTATTACAGATTGTCTATGTCAGAGACTACGGTATGGAGTTAGGAGATCAGTTTATCAGAGACCTCATGCAAGGAGATTTGGAATTGATTGTGAGCCTCCATGCTCAAAGTTCGACCAAGGCGGATGCAATGAAGAAACTTCGAACAAAGAAGACCTTGATGGAATCCCAAAAGATTGGGGAACAACAAAAACTAGCTCGTACAGGTATCTATTTGGAAAAAGTAGGTCATGTATTAGAAAGCAATATCGATGAAGCTGAGGAACTCTTAAAAACCATGACCGAGACAGGAGATAAACTATTTCAAACAGTCTTCTTGATTGGTGTTTTTGGTCAGGATGAAGAAGAACTCAAACAAGCACTAGACACTATTCAACAAGTGGCCGGCTCAAATGACCTAATGATTGATAAACTTCCATATATGCAAGAAGCAGCCTTTAATAGTTTGCTGCCATTTGGTTGTGATTTTTTAGAGGGCTTATCACGGAGTTTATTAACATCCAATATAGCAGTGAACTCACCTTGGACCTCAGTAGACTTACAAGACCGTAATGGGAAATATTACGGTATCAATCAAATATCAAGTAATATTATTACCATTGATCGTAGCCTATTAAATACACCGTCTGGTCTGATTTTAGGGACATCTGGAGCTGGTAAAGGCATGGCAACCAAGCATGAGATTATCACGACAAAAATCAAAGAATCTGGTGAGAATACAGAAATTATCATCGTTGATCCAGAAGCAGAGTACAGTGTGATTGGACGGGCTTTTGGTGGAGAAATGATTGATATTGCGCCTGATTCCCAAACCTATCTCAATGTTCTTGACTTGTCTGAAGAAAATATGGATGAAGATCCTGTAAAGGTAAAATCAGAATTTCTTTTATCCTTTATCGGCAAGTTATTGGATAGAAAAATGGATGGAAGAGAAAAATCGATTATTGACCGAGTCACCAGACTGACCTATCAGTCATTTAAAGAGCCTTCTTTGGAAGAATGGGTCTTTGTCTTGAGTCAACAACCAGAAGAAGAAGCGCAGAATTTGGCACTTGATATGGAACTATATGTCGAAGGTTCTCTTGATATTTTTTCTCATAAGACCAATATTCAGACAGGATCTAATTTCTTGATTTATAACGTTAAGAAGTTAGGAGATGAGCTGAAACAAATCGCCCTTATGGTGGTTTTTGATCAGATATGGAATCGCGTCGTACGGAATCAAAAATTAGGGAAGAAGACCTGGATTTATTTTGATGAAATGCAGCTTCTCTTATTAGATAAATATGCCAGTGACTTCTTCTTTAAATTGTGGAGTCGTGTCAGAAAATATGGAGCCAGTCCGACTGGAATAACTCAAAATGTCGAAACTTTATTGTTAGATCCAAATGGTAGACGGATTATTGCCAATAGTGAATTTATGATTCTCCTCAAGCAAGCAAAAAATGACCGAGAAGAATTGGTTCAACTCTTAGGCTTGTCAAAAGAACTCGAAAAATACCTAGTCAATCCAGAAAAAGGGGCTGGACTGATAAAAGCTGGTTCAGTTGTTGTTCCCTTTAAGAATAAGATTCCTCAAGGTACACAATTGTTTGATATCATGAGTACAGATCCTGATAAAATGGCTTCTAACTAAGGGGAAGTAAAATGAAGGATAAAAGAGAAATCATACGTGCCCGAAAGACATTTAGAAGAAGTCTAAAAGATGAGAAGAAATTCTTGAAACAAGGAAAGAAGGAGGTGAAGAAACAGAAAAAAGATTCCTCTGCACTGGATGAAAAAGCATGGAAAAAAGAGATAAAGCAAAAGCTAGAGGAGATGAGAGAAGCTTCAAAGGCTAGAGTAAAACAAGCAAATGAAGACTACAATCATATTCATCAAAATAGTCCTCCATCTCTTTTGAATCGAAAAGAATTAAGAGACAGACGATTACCTCATGCTAGGAAACGATTGAAAATAGCCAAGAAGCAATTTAAGGAAGCTAAGGTAGAAGCAAAAGAAGAAAGAAAAGAGAATCGTAAAGAAAGAAAAACCAATCAAAAGTTTCTCTATGGTCAGGAAACGAAAGCAAAATCTAATTTTTTCTTTCAAGGGAAGAATTTAGAAGAATTAAAAGCTAAGAAAGAAGTCAAGGCCGCAAAAGAAAATCTAAAATCTACCAAACAAGCCTATAAGTCCAAAAAAGTCAGTAGGAAAGCCAAAACTTTTCTTTATGTCCTTGGACGTGAAGGTGGAGAGTTAGCTTCAGAAAATGAAGATTTAGAAGGCTATCGCACGCTACAAGAGACCATTAGAAAAGGAAAACGCTACAGCCGAATTTCTTATAATCTGGGGAAAGCTAGTGTCAAAACAGGACAAGCAACAGGTCGTTTTACCAAGAAGAGACTGACCAACACAAAAGAGCGATACCATCATTTTAAGGATGGAAAAGGATGGAAACTAGCGAAAGATAATCCAAGTTCCTTTAAAAATCGGTTTCGAAAATTAAAGAAACAAGGTTTTACAAGTGTCCGAAATATCTATCAAAAACTAAAAGCAGCCTTTTCCTTCTTTACATTTGCGGCTGGAAATCCTGCAACATGGATAGTTGGAGGATTAGTCTTTCTTCTCTTATTTATGATGAGCTTCTTTTTAGGTTTTTCATCTGCTAGTTTGATTCAACAAGATGAATTTGAATTAACAAAAGCTTATACCCACCTAACTTGGGAAGACGCAGAACATACTCGTACAAATGACAAAGGCATTACCTATTACACAAAAGTTGATGATGTGATGGGGTATATGAATTTTAAATTCCATGACTATGAGTTTCACAAACCAGTTCACTTATTTAGTTCAGAAACTTACAAGGATTATCTGTCTACTTTGTGGCATGATTTAAACGATGGGGAAGATTTGAAATCCATGCAAGACATTTATGAAACTCCTAAGTATAAACTATCGAAAGACGATCAAGAGGAAATGAAGGAACTAAAAGAAGAAGGTGTCTATGCTTCCATGCAGGAATTGGACAATCCGTTTGAGGGACAAAGCAACGAAGATAGTTTAACCATGACTTATCGTTATGGATACTATGATTTAGACGGAAAACCTACTCTTCAGGAGTACATTCTACTAAAAGCGAAGGCTCACCAAACGATTGTCGCACCAATGGATGGGGTCGTATCTCTAGATGGTGACAATGTAATTCTCACTAATGGAAAAGGAGAGAATGAGAGTCGTTTGACCTTGTATTCTATTCATAATGGCCGTGCGATTGAGGGGACAAGAGTCCTAACGGGTGATATTATTGGTGAAACAGCAGACGATACAGGTTTGAAAGTTTCCTATCAAAAGTATAAGAACAAGAAAGAAAAATTGGTGTATGTCAATCCGCAATTTTATTTTCCAAAAGTCATTCAACTTCAGACAACTATCTTACCTGCCATTGGTCAGTTTGGTGGGGATGAGTTTGAACGAGCAAAACATATTTATGAGTTTTTGAAATCTCAAGGGGCAAGTCCCCAAGCCATTGCGGCAATTTTAGGAAATTGGTCGGTAGAATCTTCTATCAACCCAAAACGAGCTGAAGGGGATTATTTATCTCCTCCAGTTGGCGCTACGGATTCCTCATGGGATGATGAAAGCTGGTTAGCGATTGGAGGGCCAGCCATTTATAGTGGTGCTTATCCTAATATTCTTCATAGAGGTCTAGGTTTAGGGCAATGGACAGATACCGCAGATGGGTCAACACGTCATACAGCCTTGTTGAATTATGCACACGCCAAAAATAAGAAGTGGTATGATTTAGACCTCCAACTTGATTTTATGCTTCACGGGGATAGTCCTTACTATCAAAGTTGGTTAAAGGATTTCTTTGGAAATACGGGCAGTGCAGCCAATCTCGCCCAACTCTTCCTTACCTATTGGGAGGGAAATTCTGGTGATAAACTACTAGAAAGACAAACCAGAGCAACGGAATGGTATTACCAAATTGAAAAAGGTTTTAGCCAAACAAATGGAGGACAGGCAAAGAGTGATCCACAGTCCCTTGAAGGGGTTCGTGGAGACTTGTATGAGCATTCTGTTCCTGGTGGTGGAGATGGTATGGCCTATGCCTATGGACAATGTACATGGGGGGTTGCGGCTCGTATGAACCAATTAGGCTTAAAATTAAAAGGAAGTAATGGAGAGAAGATTTCAATCATTAATACCATGGGAAATGGTCAGGACTGGGTTGCAACAGCTTCAAGTCTTGGAGGAGAAACAGGTTCCACACCAAAAGCAGGCGCTATTGTTTCTTTTGTCGGAGGTACCCATGGCACACCAGCAGACTATGGTCATGTGGCTTTTGTCGAGAAGGTCTATGATGATGGTTCTTTCCTTGTGTCTGAAACTAACTATGGTGGCAACCCTAACTATACCTTTAGAAAAATCTCTCAAGCAGATAGTGCCATTAGTTTTGCTTATACGGTGAAATAAAAGAATCATGTCATCAGTTTAGGTGACATGATTCTTAGTTTTTATAGAGTGACATATTTAATGCCATAGGCTGATAACTTACTTGATGATCGTCTTTAATCAATTGACTGTAAGCAACAAATCCGAACTGTTCATAAAATTGAATGACTTTAGGATGATTGATACTATCTAAAAATACCATCTGAGTTCCTACAATTGCTCGAAATTCTTCAATTTTTTGAATTACAATTTCAAATAACTCTTGTCCTGATAGTTTATTTAGCTTTGTGTTTTTGCCGAATTGACCGATAAGTAACACAGGGAGATAATCAATATTTTTGGGACTTTTCCCTTTTAGGACAAGTTTCTTTTTTAAGGATTTCTCTAAATCAGAAATATCAACAACTTTGAGAGATAAACTAAAGAATCCTATGATGTTACTTGTTTCAATTTCTTCAACGATAAAATTACGAGAACGATGTTGTTTTTCAAAATTGGGAGCTTTATCAGATAGATAAGTCAACATCTCTTCATTACCGTTGAAATTAACATTTTCTAAAATGATAGTTTTAAATAGCTCCTGAACTTGTTTCTTAGTTTTATCAGGAGCCAGCACTTGAATATTTTCAAGATATTGCTTAAGTGGTGTTACTTGAATTGTCATCTTACAGATACTTTGAAATGAGTTTATTTTTCGTTGGAGCGGTAGCGTCTTGTGATTCAATAGATTTCAAGACTGCTTGTAGCTTTTTAGATGGTTTATGATTAAGAATTTTTAGAGCATCTTCGTTTGTTAGTTTTATGTCACGTGTTAAACTGATTGTAGCCATTTGTTCTACCTCCTGTTTCTACTTAAATTCATTATAGCTTATTTTGAAAAAAAGTTCAATCTAAAGATAGTGTATGTTTTCTATAGTGTATAAATCCAAAATAAGTTTTTCTCTTGTATTTGTAGCTCATATTCGTTAGAATAATGGTGTAGATGAGTGGTCGGCTCATGGTCAATCTGATAGTAATCTTGGACATAAGGGCCAAGCGGTGGCGGACACCAGAACGAAATCCGATAGCAATCTTGGACGTAAGGGCCAAGCGGTGGCAGACACCAGAATAAACCGACTGACTAGGTGGCTTACAGGTTCAGTAAGCCATCTATTTTTTATTATTACAATAGTTTATTTGAAAAAAATTTTCTGATTTACTTAAAATTAATTGACATATAATAGTAAAAATGGTATCATTGTTTTATAAAGAAACCGGTTTCAAAAAAGAGAGAGGAGGATTTATTTTGTCGGATTGTTACTCAGGGTGTGCTTTGTTTGAAAGGAGAAATAAAATGAAAACGAAAAAAAATAGATTACTCGCTCTAGCTCTTATTTCAAGCTTTACATTAATGGGAGCTGTATCTGCCGCAGTGCAGTATCCTGATGGTGGTGTTTGGACCTATGGTGAGGGTTCTGGAGGAGGATGGGCTTTTTCAAATTACTACCATGGTAAAAAATACCATTATTCATCTATCGTGAGCAGATGGGATAGTGATTCTGATAAAGGAGAAGCTCCTGCTGGAAAAACTTCCTACGCATGGATTTGGACCAAATGGGGAGAACAAGTATCATTTTACTATGATTATGACTAATCGTTCATTGGTTTAAATCGTTCCCCTTGTACGAGCTACAAGGGGAATCATTTTTTTATAAGGAGTCTATTATGAAGAAACTATTTATTTGCTTGTCTACTATTTTTCTCAGTTGCTTCTTCATTTGGATTATCATCTTACGTGCCCCTCAGTATCTCTATACTAGTTATGACTCCGTTACCCTGCTACGTGTTAAAAAGGGGGCACAAGAGCCGACTCGTGAGGAGTTTGAGCGAGAGTTGGAGAAGTTTGCAAGCTCGGAGCAGAGTTTGATTGCCAGACGGATAGTAGAGCCGAGTAAGGATGGAAGCACCAACTTCACCTATGCGACCTATGGTCAGGGAAGCTTGCCAAAAGAGTTTCAAATGGCCAGCCAAGAAAGCCGAGAACGGAGCGATCCTCTCAATAGCTACCTTCTCTTATCTGGTTCATTGACCAAGGAAAAATTAGCTGCAAAATTAGATGATTTAGGTTATAAAGCGATTGCAGACCGCAAAACTCCTCCGTATCTTTTAGCTTTTTGGATTGCTTTAAATCCGTTGTTGTTGATTAGTTTAGCTATATTTGGATTAGCTTTCTTTGCTATGGTGATTATCACTCGGATTAAGGAGATGCGGGCTGCAGGGCTTCAGCTCTTTTCAGGACAGACCCTCTTGTCCATTATAGGAAGCGCCTTATACGATGACGTCAAGTGGCTTTGCTTAGCTGGGGGGGGATCCCTTATAGTGGGAGGTGCTGTACTCCTCGGCCAAGGGCTCTTTTATTCCGTTCTTTTAGCAACCTTTAGTATCGGAGTGGGGCTTTATCTTCTCTTTTTATTGGGAATTTCGCTCGTACTGAGCCTGCTCTACTTGATGAGCTTGAGTTACAAGGCTTTGGTTCCTGTGTTAAAAGGACGTTTGCCCCTCAAACGTTTGATGACCTTGACCTTGCTATGTCAGTTGGTTGCTGTCTTTACAGTAGGTTATGCAGTCAAGACTGGCTTGACTTCTTACCAGCGTTTACAGGAACTCCAGCTATCCAAGCAAGCTTGGGAAGATCGAGCAGATTATTACCAAATTTCCTTTGGGATCGGTGATAGAGGAAAAAATGCGGAAAATCAGAGCAAGTGGTATGCCTTTGCCAAGGAAGCAATCGAAGAAGAACAAGCCCTTTATGTAAAGGATAATCTGTTCCATTTTGCCAATCCACAAGGAAAAAATGAACAGGGAGAGACATTGGATACCTATAGTCCGGATGCTAATACGCTCTATGTTAGTCCCAGTTATTTGGAGAAGGAAAAGGTCGTGGTAGATGCTGAGACCAAACAGAAGTTAGCCCATCTCCAAAAAGGTGAGTTTATTCTCTTGCTCCCAGAACATTTGCGCTCTCGAGAAGCAGAACTAAAAAAAATCTTTGAAGAAAGATTGAGTTATTATGGAAAATCTGGTGAGGAGGCAAGTGCTCCTTTGGATTATGAGATGAAAGCGCACGTTAGTTATCTTTCAATGGGAGAAAAGCGGTTTGTTTATAATAACGGTGAGAATCCCGTATCCACTCAGTATTTGACTGATCCGATTTTAGTGGTATTCACGCCGACTTCTACAGGTGATAGTTTTACATCCTTATCTAGTTGGTCTATCAATGCTGGTAAGAATATTTTTGTCAAAGGATATGAAGATGGGATTAAACTCTTGAAAAATGCAGAAATTTATGATCAAGTCTCCTATCTCAAGGAGGGACGAAGTGTTTACCTCGCACGTTACTATGAGGTTCAAACAGAAACTCTAACCCTTATTTTAGGAGCTATTATTGGAATCGCGAGTTCTTTGCTTCTCTTTTATTCTGTGAATCTTCTTTATTTTGAACAATTCCGTCGTGAGATTTTGATTAAACGAATTTCTGGTTTGCGATTTTTTGAAACACACGCTCAGTATATGATTAGTCAATTTGCTAGTTTTGTATTCGGTGCGAGTCTCTTTATTTGGCGTAGTCGGGATTTGATGATTGGATTGGTAACTTTATCAATCTTCCTCGTTATTGCTATACTGACTCTCTACCGTCAAGCACAGAAAGAATCTCGTGTTTCTATGACCATTATGAAAGGAAAATAGGATGATTGAACTAAAGAATATATCTAAAAAATTTGGAAGCCGTCAGCTATTTTCAGATATTAATCTTCATTTTGAAGGTGGGAAAATTTATGCCTTAATCGGTACAAGTGGCTGTGGTAAGACAACACTCTTGAATATGATTGGACGATTAGAGCCATATGACAAAGGGCAAATCATCTATGATGGCACCTCTCTTAAAGACATTAAGCCCTCTGTTTTCTTTAGAGATTACTTGGGATATTTATTTCAAGATTTTGGCTTAATTGAAAGCCAAACCGTCAAAGAGAATCTCAATCTGGGTTTAGTTGGTAAAAAGTTGAAAGAAAAAGAGAAACTCTCTTTGATGAAACAAGCTCTAAACCGTGTAAACCTCTCTTATTTGGATTTAAAGCAACCTATATTTGAGTTATCAGGAGGAGAAGCACAACGTGTTGCACTAGCGAAGATAATTTTAAAGGATCCGCCTTTGATTCTTGCAGATGAACCAACCGCTTCGCTAGACCCCAAAAACTCTGAGGAATTACTCTCTATCCTAGAATCTTTAAAAAATCCGAATCGAACCATTATTATTGCGACCCACAATCCTCTTATTTGGGAGCAAGTGGACCAAGTCATTCGAGTTACCGATTTATCACATAGATGATATGGCAAGATTCAGCAATAAGAAAGTTTTTGATTATATACAGCATAAATTTCGAAAATCTGGAGTACTTGTTTATAATCACAATATTATTTGAGAACGCAGTTTTGGCTCGTTCTCTTTTTTTGTTGTGATACTTCTTTCAAGGAATATTTGGTAGGATTGGAGTGAAAAAAGATTAACTAGGAAAGAAGGAAGTATATGGAAGCCATTTATCAACGTGATTCGGATCAAGATGGACTAACTGATGCTCAAGAATTGGCGCTAGGAACCAATCCTATTAGCTCAGATTCTGATGGTGATGGTCGTTCAGATTTAGTGGAAGTAGAAGAAGGAACCAATCCCTTAGAAAAGGATTTACAAGACATAGACCAAACAAGTATAACTGAACCATCTTCAGTATTTATGGAAATGAAACAAAAGATTTCAGATATGATGGAGAGTCACTACAAGGAATTTATACAGGCTCTTATTAGTATTGAAACAGGGATTGAAAACGAACAAGACCTTGAAGACTTATATACTTACTACATGAGAACAGATGCCGTTTCTCTTTTGTCTAGTGATTTAGAAACCAGTCCTCAAAAGGTTGAAATGGAGATAGAGTTGTAGGGGAATCATGTGATTCTCCTATTTTCGTATAGATGAAAGGAGCGAGTATGGAAGTAATGCAATTATTGGCTATGTTTCGTGGAACAATTCCAAAAGATAGGAAGAAAATGGACCTATTTCTTCGTTATCAAGCGCAACATTTTGATGAGAAATGGCAGGATTTGGTAGAGAGTTTTTTGACTGAAGAGGGTAAGATAGAAGAGATACCTCATGTCTATTCGTTTCATCAAGATATTATTTCTTTCCTAGAGGCTAGTTCTGAAAATAATGATCAAGATTTAGAAAGTTACACAAGAAATTTTGGACAAGCGGGTCTAGGTAAATTATCTCAATTAAGTAATTTTGAGAAAAACTTGGTGCTAGAAGTCGCAACCTATAACCTTTCCACTCGATTTTATATCCAATCTGAAAAAGAGAAGCTAACACCATTAAGTGAGCTTGTATTTCATCAGAATCAGGATGTCAATTTAGTCAATGTCTATCGGGTTGCGAATAACCTATCTGACCGCATTAGTAGAGATATAGAGGAATTCCTTCTAATGGTTGACTCAAAAGAGCTTAAAAAAGAAGTTCTTGAGATTCGTTTTGAAGAAAAAGAGGGAGAAGTTCTAGCCTATTTGGGTTCAGAGTTGATGGCTGCTTTAGATACAGTTACAAATCTTGTCCATCATGAAGACAACTACCAACAACTCCCACTGACACAAAAACTAAAGATTATTACTCATTTTGATGAGGTAAAAGCAAGAAGCGAAAAGTCTAAGCAAGTAGCGGAAGTGGTCTTACCTTTAGATAATATTGACAAGGTAGAAGAAAATGTGGAAGTTCATTCCCTATCTAAAGTAGATAAAATTGTAGAAGAAGCTTTGAGGGAATATCCAATCGGTTCACAAGTAAGTTATAAAGGACAAGTATTTCAGTTGGTTTCGATTGAAAATGCACAGTTAAATGACTTAGTTCGCCTAGAGCTATTCAATGATTCCAACCAGTTATTTGAAGAGAATCCTATCTTATACGTGAACAGTTTGGAAGAGATTGAACAAGTATTGTCTCATGTAGAACTTGAAAAAGAAGATTCAGATATTGAGATTGAATCACCAAGTGAAAGCCAGGAAATAGATTTGTTTTCCTATCTGGAAGAGGATAATGAAAAGGAAAAGGATAAGGAAACAAAACCTTTAATTTCAGTTATAGAAGAGACGGATGTCCCCGTTCAAGATTTTGTTTTTCCAGATGATTTAGAGGACTTTTATCCTAAGACAAATCGAGAAAAGATTGAAACGAATATCGCCGCAATTGAACTTGTTAAAAGATTAGAAAAAGAGGGACGACAAGCGAATCCAGAAGAACAAGAGATACTAGCCAAGTATGTCGGCTGGGGTGGTCTTGCCAATGAATTTTTCGATGAACTCAATCCAAAGTATGAAACAGAACGTTTAACTCTTAAGAGTTTAGTAAGTAAATCAGAATACTCCACTATGAAACAAAGTTCTCTCACAGCCTATTATACAGATCCAATGATTATTCGCCAGATTTGGCAAAAATTACTGGATGATGGTTTTGAAGGAGGAAGGATTTTAGATCCTTCTATGGGGACTGGGAACTTCTTTGCGGCTATGCCTAGAAGGATACGAGAGAGGTCAGAACTCTATGGAGTTGAATTAGACAGCGTGACAGGCGCAATCGCAAAACAACTCCACCCCAATACCCATATTGAAGTGCGAGGATTTGAAGAAGTTTCCTATCAAAATAATAGTTTTGATTTAGTCTTAACGAATGTTCCATTTGGAAATTTTCGCATTGCTGATAAAAACTATGATAAACCTTATATGATTCATGATTACTTTGTCAAACACTCACTTGATTTAGTAAGAGATGGAGGACAAGTTTCGATTATCTCTTCTATTGGCACAATGGATAAGCGGACAGATAATGTCTTACAAGAGATTAAATCCAACACTCATTTTTTAGGGGGAGTTCGGTTGCCAGATACGGCTTTTAAAAGCATTGCAGGTACTCGTGTAACCACAGATCTCCTCTTCTTTCAAAAGGATCAAGCAAAGAATCTTAATGAAGAGGAACTTGTTTTTAGTGGTTCTATTCCCTTTGAGGAGGATAAGCGTGTCTGGATCAATCCTTATTTTGATGGGAAATACAATACACAAGTTTTGGGTCAATATGAGGTACGTAATTTTAATGGAGGAACCCTCAATGTTAAGGGGGAATCAGAAACATTAGCTACTGACATAATGAAAGCATTAGAGAATGTAGAAGCACCTAAACAAATTGACAATTCTTTGAAAGCACCTGTTTTTATCCAAGAAGAAGTGGATAATTCTATCCCAAGTCGTATACGTGAGGACTTAACGCTCTATTCTTTTGGATATGAGGGAAATCAAATTTATTACCGAGATACGCATGGCATTCGGAAAAGTTCAAAAGTTGACGAAATTAGTTATTATGTAGATGAGAAGGGAGATTTTAAAGCTTGGGACAGTTCTTTGTCTGAACATAAAATAGACCGATTCGTGCAACTTCATTTGACTGATGAGGAAGCACTAGATGTTTACAAGTCAGAAGAAGCGAGTAAAAGGGGGAAATATAAGGGACTGTTCAAAAAAACTGTCTTTTATGAAAGTCCCTTATCGGATAAGGATATTAGTCGCATTAAGGGCATGGTTGATTTGAGAGAGACCTATCAATCCTTAATTGAAATTCAACGTCATCCAGATTATAGTCGGACAGATTTTCAGGTATTACTTAGTAAACTCAATCGTGACTATGATCGCTTTGTAAGTCAATTTGGATACTTGAATGCCTCAGTCAATCGGAACTTATTTGATAGTGACGATAAGTATTCTTTACTAGCAAGTTTAGAAGATGAATACATTGATTCTAAAGATCAGAAAGTAAAATATAAAAAATCTTTAGCCTTTGAGAAAGCATTGGTTAGGCCAGAGAGAGTGATTGCAAGAGTTTCAACTGCTCTAGATGCCCTAAACTCTAGTTTATCGGATGGTAGAGGGGTTGATTTAGACTATATGGTATCAATTTATCCTGAACATAGCCAAGCTGCTATTTTAGATGAGTTAGGTGACCAGATTTTAATGGATCCAGAAAGCTATTTAAGAGGGGAAAGAAAATATCTTTCTAAGAACCAGTTTTTGTCAGGAGATATTCTCAACAAGATAGAAGTAGTTCAACTATTAGTGGAGGAAAACAATCAAGAATATGATTGGAACCATGCTTTAGATTTGTTAGAATCTGTTCGCCCTCCAAGGATTTATCTGGCAGATATTGAGTTTAAAATAGGGTCACGTTGGATTCCTCAATCCGTCTATGGTAAATTTGCTTTTGAATGTTTTACCAATCGTGAACTTGAATTGTCTTCGCCTGATGTTGAACAAGTCATTGAAGTGAATCCTGTCGATGGCCAGGTTCATTTAAGGACATCATTTGCTTATCGCTATCCAAGTGCCAAAGATAGTAGTCTTGGAGTTAGTGGGTCACGTTATGATACAGGAAGAAAGATTTTTGAGAATTTACTAAATTCAAACCAACCGACGATTACTATGACTGTTACGGAAGGAGAAAAGAAAAAGACCATCACAGATTTGGAAAAAACCTCTGTTCTAAGAGCAAAAGAGCAGCATTTACAAGAACTCTTTCAAGAATTTGTCTCACGGTATCCAGAAGTCCAACAAGTCATTGAGGAAAGCTATAATCGTCTTTATAATCGAACGGTTAGTCGAGAGTATGACGGTAGCCATCTAGTCATTGATGGCTTGGCACAAAACATCAGTCTTCGTCCTCACCAAGAAAATGCCATTCAAAGAATCGTAGAAGAAAAAAGAGCCCTATTAGCTCATGAGGTAGGTTCAGGAAAGACCTTGACCATGCTTGGTGCTGGGTTTAAATTAAAGGAGTTGGGGATGGTTCATAAGCCCTTGTATGTAGTACCTTCTAGTTTGTCTGCTCAATTTGGCCAAGAAATCATGAAATTTTTCCCCACTAAAAAGGTCTTTGTGACCACTAAGAAAGATTTTGTGAAGGCGAGAAGAAAACAATTTGTATCACGTATTATTACAGGAGATTACGATGCTATTGTCATTGGGGATTCTCAATTTGAAAAAATCCCTGTCAGTAAGGAAAGACAGATGAACTATATCGAGGATAAACTTAATGAACTACGAGAAATTAAAACACATTCTGAAAATAAGTATACCGTTAAAGAAGCAGAACAATCAATAAGTGGTCTAGAGAAACAATTGGAAGAACTCCAACGCTTTAATCGTGATAGTTTTATTGATTTTGAAAACTTAGGAATTGATTTTCTCTTTGTGGATGAAGCACATCACTTTAAAAATATTCGTCCGATTACTGGGCTTGGAAATGTAGCAGGGATTACTAATACAACTTCTAAGAAGAATGTGGATATGGAAATGAAAGTTCGACAGATTCAGGAAGAACATGATTTTAAAAACATTGTCTTTGCGACAGGAACACCTGTTTCCAATTCTATTAGTGAGTTGTATACTATGATGAACTACATTCAACCAGATATCTTAAAACGCTATCAAGTTGATTATTTTGACTCTTGGGTAGGTGCTTTTGGAGAAATTCAAAACTCTATGGAATTAGCTCCTACAGGGGATAAGTACCAACCTAAGAAACGATTTAAAAAGTTTGTCAATCTACCTGAGTTGATGAAAATCTATAAAGAAACAGCTGACATTCAAACACAAGATATGTTGGATTTACCTGTTCCAGAAGCCCATATTATCCCTATTGAGAGTGAGTTAACTGAAAACCAGAAACTCTATTTAGAAGAATTAGTTATGAGGTCAGATATGGTCAAATGTGGGACAGTTGATCCGAGTCAGGATAACATGTTAAAGATAACAGGTGAGGCACGAAAACTAGCTATTGATATGCGTTTATTGGACTCTAGTTATAGTCTAGCAGACAATCATAAACTGCTTCAGGTAGTGGATAATGTTGAAAGAATTTATCGTGAGGGAATGGAAAATAAGGCTACTCAGATGATTTTTTCAGATATTGGAACACCTAAGAAAAAGGACAATGGCTTTGATGTTTATTCTGAGATTAAGGCTTTATTAGTGGATAGAGGAATCCCTAGTAAGGAAATTGCCTTTGTACATGATGCCAATAGTGATGAAAAGAAGAATAGCTTGTCTCGAAAGGTCAATGCAGGAGAGGTGCGGATTCTTCTTGCGTCAACTGAAAAAGGAGGAACAGGTTTAAATGTTCAGAGCAAGATGAAAGCAGTTCATCATCTGGATGTCCCTTGGAGACCAAGTGACATTCAGCAACGCAATGGACGGATTATCCGACAGGGAAATGAAAACAAGGAAGTGGATATTTACCACTATATTACCAAAGGTTCGTTTGATAATTATCTATGGGCAACTCAGGAGAACAAACTCCGTTATATTAAGCAGATTATGACTTCTAAGGAGCCGATTCGTGCTGCAGAAGACATTGATGAGCAGACCATGACAGCTTCTGATTTTAAGGCACTAGCAACTGGGAATCCTTATCTCAAATATAAGATGGAATTAGAGAATGATCTAACTCTATTAGAAAATCAAAGACGCGCCTTTCAACGCAGCAAGGATCACTATCGTCATACAATCTCTTACTGTGAAGAAAATATGCCCATTCTTGAGAAACGATTAAGCAAGTATGAAGGCGACATTCAACAGTCTGAAATGTCGAAAGACCAGGCATTTTCTATGACAGTAGGCAAACAAGCTTTTGAGCAACGAGCTGAAGCAGGGGAATCCCTACACCGTCTTATCCGTCATAATCAAGCTGACAGCAAAGAATTTCGTACCTTAGCAAGTTATCGAGGATTTGACATTAAAATGCTTAGTCTTCCAATAAATCAGCCTCTTCCTGAAACCTTCTCTGTTAAGATTGTAGGAGAAAATCAGTATTCTGTCAGTTTAGATTTGTATTCTCCTTTGGGGACAATTCAAAGGCTTCAGCATACGATTGATCACATTAAAGAGGACCAAGTGAAAACTCAGAACTTATTGGATGAATTAAAGGATAAATGGACTACTGCTAAGGTAGAAATTGAGAAAAATTTTCCAAAGGAAGAGGATTATCAAACTAAAAAGGCCGAATACGATGTACTCGCGCCATTGATTGAAACAGAAACGGATTTAGATATTATTGATCAGGCCTTAAGACAATTCCACGAAAAAGGAAACGAAAAGCAAGAACAACTTTCTTTTGAATTAGATTAAAAAATAGATATAAATAGCGGACAAGAAATGAAAAGCGCGGTAGAATAAAGATAGAAAGAAACGAGGTAACGATTATGATGGAAGATATCTATTATCAATTAGAAGAGGCCTTGGTACAGGGATTTCAAACACCTGAAGAATACCAAGCCTACAAGGAGTTAAAGGAACATTATGAGGAAGTGACAGGGGATTACAGCTTTTCCAAACGAGAACTTACTAGTCAATTGGAAATCTCTCTTCAGAATCATCGAGGTGTGGATTTTGAAGAACATGAAAAAGAGGAGTATTTGGACTTAGTTCAAAAATTAGAAGAGTTTGATTCCTCTCTTGCCACCCATTATCGTCAATTGATTGACTAGAAAGGAGAAAGTTATGAATGATTTACTCCTTATCCCAGTAATTTTTTTAGCAGTTGGAGGAATTCTCATTCTTTTATGGAGACTCTTTCTTATTGCCAGTGGACTTTTCCTGATTGGTTTTGTCAGTTTTCTTATTTTCGTGGAGGTTTATGGAATTTATTTGTTCTTTACTGAACCTACTTTATATTTTGATGATATCAGACAACATGGTTTAACTAGTTTTACGGCTGTGTACCTTTTCATCAATCTGATGTTGGTTCTAGGATTTAGTTGGCGCTTCATTAACTCCATAAATAAGAATAAAATGTGAACTTTTTAGATAGTTAAAAGACTTTATTCAAAGGCAAGTTTGAATAGAGTTTTTTTTGTTGATGTGCTTATAATCCCGTCCTAGTACTTAGTGTGAGAAACAAAAAGAGATGAATTAAAATTAAAGTGTACAGAATGCTTTAGAGTTTCTATTTTTCTTATAATATATAGTAATTTCGGTACAAATTAACTTGTATATTCTATCTGGTTTAGTGTAAACTATTCATTGCGTCCCAAATACGGGAAGTTTGTTTCTGATTTTCATATTTGGATTATAATATTCTCACCAGAGTTACTTAAGGAGTAAGATATGAACCAGATTACGAAACAATATAAATTACTATATTTCTTGCTTATTTTATTAAGCCTGACAAGTGCTCTTTTAATGACATTCTTCTCTCTCCAATTAGGAAGAATACTTGATAGTATATCTAATTCAAATAGTGGATTACTCTTTCATATCACTATTTGTGTAAGTTCAATTTTACTGTGGTTCTTGATTTCTTGTTCCTATTCCTATCTTAAAAACCAATATGTAAAAAAAGTTATTTTAGATCTAAAAAGGCGTCTCTTATTACATTATTTATCACGTGAATTTAACCAAATTGACAACCGTAACCATTCAGATTTCTTAAATAATATCACCAAAAATAGTGACCTTATTCAAGAAAATTTATTGATTCCTAGAATCTCTCTAATTGCAAATTTAGGGACCCTTATCATGAGTGTGGTTGCTATTATCTATATAGAATGGCGATTAGCATTAGTCTTTCTTTTATTGTCAAGTATAACGATTTTTCTATCTCAAATTCCTGGAAAGTTAATGACTAAAGCAACTAATAATTATTCCCTACAAAATAGTGACTATTTATCAAAAATGACAAACTTTATTGATGGTTTTGAACAAATTAAGTTATTAAATGTTCAAAGCTGGATTCAAGAAAAAATTCAAGGAATCAGTTTAGAATTTGAAGAGTCCAGAAAAACTTATCAATTTTTAAAAGACATAGCTTCAACTACTGGAACCTTACTAAGTTTTTGCTCTCAACTATCCTGTATGGTTGCTGGTATCTTTTTTGTAAGAAATAACTTACTGACTATTGGATTACTCGTAGCAAGTATTCAATTATTAAACGGTGTTTTTGCTCCATTACAATCTATTCTTTACAATAAAAATTTAATCAGCAGTAGCAAGTCCATTATTGATAATATCCAAGAAAATCTATATGAGATAAATCATGGAATTTTCCATAAAACAAGTACAATTGATTGTGATAACATTTCGACCATTTCTATTAGCCAATTACATTATGAAATTGAAAATAAAATATTATTTGATCATTTTTCCTATGAATTTAAAAAAGGCAAACGCTATGCGATTATCGGTGCTTCAGGAGCTGGGAAAACAACTTTAGTAAAATTAATACTAAATTATTATTCCAAAAATCTTTATGATGGGGAAATACAAATCAACGGAAAACAGAATATTGATATTCCCTCAGAGGAGTTATATAAAGATATTGCATTTGTGCAAAAAAATGACTTTCTGATTGAAGGCAATATTCTAGAGAATATCAAATTGGCTAGAAACCTTTATTTAACTGAAAAATTAAGAAAAGCCTTAGGCTTTAATGAAGAATTTCTTAATAAGAGTCTATCTCAATCAAATCAAACCATTTCAGAAGGAGAAAAACAGCGAATTGATTTAGCTAGATTTTTAGTTAAACCATATTCTGTATATATCTTTGACGAACCTACAAGTAACCTTGATCCAATAAAAGCCAAAGAAATGATGGACTACATTCTATCCATTAGAGATGCAATTGTTATTGTCATTACTCATGATCAAAGTCCAAAAATATTGGAAGAGTTTGATCAGATAATTGTTTTATAATAGAAATGAGGTGATGATCATGATTATGGAAGATTTCAACATTTTGGAGTTAGAATTTGAAGAAATTCGTGAAGAAGATACAACTAATTGGTACTTTATCTAAGATAATTTTAGATTTAGTTAATTTAAACTCTTAAAAAGAGAGTTTAAATTAGTTTGTATTAATAAAAAAGAAGTCAGTAATATTAATTGACTTCTCGTGTATAACAAAAGCATGCATGTTCATCTTGCATGCTTTTATCAAATAGTTGAGGATATAAAATGGATAATTATTTCCCAAAATGGAACCAGGATAGAATCGTTTACCAATGGAAGAACGATAGATTAAGAATTGGAGCTGACGATGTTGATGTATTAGAAATTACAGGATACTCAGATTTTTGGTCAGATTTAATTTCTTGTTGCAATGGAATTAATAGCTTTGAAGAAATTAAAGATTTATTAAGAAAAAAATATGATATATCCGAAAATATTATAGAAAAATATATATCTAAATTTTCTGATCGTAATTTATTAGAAATATTAGATAGACCTGTAAATCAAATTGATCACTATTTAATTAATGAATCACTGGAAACTTATTATTCTAGTGAAGGTATTGGTGGGATTAAATTACTTGAAAAATTGAGTAATTTAAAAATTACCATACTAGGATGTGGAGCCGGTGGTTCTCATATCGCATTACAATTAGCCCAATTAGGGGTAGGGCGACTTCATTTAGTCGATGATGATATTGTTAAAGAAAATAATATAAATAGGCAATCTATGTTTACCTTTAACGATATTGGTAAATATAAAGTTGACTGTGTAAAAGATTGTATTCTAAAACGTAATTATCAGTGTGTAGTCACAAAAAGAAAGTTAAAAATGAGCACTGTTGATGCTGTAAAAAAAGAAATTTCTGAAAGTGACTGGGTATTTTGTTGTATGGATGAACCTCCTTATATAGCACAAAGATTAGTAAATAGAGCATGCTATTTATTTAATATCCCTAGTATATACTGTTTTAGCCAACGTAGCGCAGGTAAACTCTTATTTTGTAATCCTAATATTCAAAATATAGGCTGTGTTGATTGTTTACTTTATGAACAAGATAGTGATAACTTTCAAAATTTAGTTAAAAAATTTTCAAACTATGATGGAAAATTAATAACTGCAAATATTTTAACTAATATTCTATTATTGTCATCATGGGTTGTGAAGAAATGGTTAGATTGTGTAACAGAGAAAAATAGTAATGTTTGGAATACTTTATTTAGATTTGATTTTTATAGTTTTAGGGAAGATGAATTCAAGCACTTCTCTAAGCAATCTCATTGTCCTACATGTGGTCATGATTTCAATAAAAGTAAACTCTGGGAGATTCTAAAAATTGATGAATAAGAAAATTATATTTAAAAAAAATCAAGCAAGTAAATTTGCATATTTTTCATTGATGTTTGTTGCAGGTACTAGTATTGAGCAAGTAAATGAATTAGGATTTTCACATCTTATTGAACATTTACTAATACGAGCAGGGAATGAACAATCACTAAATGAATTGTTTGATATGAATGGTGCAGCTATTAAAGGAGAGACATCTAGAGATTATATTAATTTAAGTGGTTACTGTCTAGCTGAAGATTTCAATAAAATTTTTAAAATACTGATAAGTAGGATTTTCAATCTTTCTATTACTGAAGATGAACTATTGAGGGAAAAGAAAATAGTCTTAATTGAATTAAATCAGTATGAAAATAGTAAAAAATCTATTAATGATAATCGAGTAATTTTTAAAAATAGTTCTTGGTCAATAGATATTATTGGTACTAGAGGTAATATTGAGTCTGTTACTTTAGAAACTATATATAAATTTTATAAAAATAAAATTCAAGCAGGAGAATTCCAGATTGCTATTTCTGGTCCAAGTTTTCTACAAAGTGAAATCATATGTATTGAAAATATGTTACCTTTAAGTGGATCATCTGTAGAAATTAACTTTCCGACATTTTCAAGTGGTTTAACAGAATTAGATAAAATACAAGAACTCTCTGAAATTTCTATGTATCTTGATATATCTGGTATGGTAGCATCATCTCATGATATGGCAATGTTAAGTATCTTAAACTCGATGTTAACTGGTATTAAAGATTCATTATTAGGCCATAAGTTAAGGACACAAAAGCAATGGATATATAATATTGTATCATACCCAATATTTTATAGTAATATGACTTTACTAAAAATAGTAACTATAACACCTACAATCTATAAGAAAAAATTGATTAAAACACTAGAGAACAATCTTGTTAATGAATCCGATTTATCTGATGAACTATTATTTTATAAGGCTAAAAAAAGAGTAATCAATGAATTGTACATAAATTGTGAAGTTAATAAAAATGAATATTTAAAAACAATTTGTAGAGAAAAATTATTTGATATTCCAAGTTGGGATAGTATTGCTGAAGAGCTAGAGTTGATTTCTTTAGATGAGTTCAAGAGATTTTCAAAAAAAGCAATTATTCAAAATAGGAATTACCACATTGTATTAAATTGATAATATTTTTTTCGAAGTATTCTTTATAATTTTTGTATATTGTTTTATTGAATAATTCAAAAATTTTTAAAGCATCTTCTATTTTTAAAATTGATTTTTGATTATGATGAAATTTAAGTTCAAAATATCCATCTAAATACAAAAAAATAGTTTGTTCAAAAAAATCTGTGGAATTAGATAATATATTCTTAGTAGCTTGTTTTAAAAATAAAGATTCCTCATATAAGCTATTTTCAATCATTATAATAAGTGAATTAAGAAGTAATTGAACGAGAGATTGTTTATTTCTAGGTATGGAACTATACAACTTTCCTTTTTTTAGTGCCTCTTTAGCATATCTAAATAATAAATTTGGTAATATTGCTCGACAGCAATTTCCAAGAATAAGAATTTCGTAATATCCCCAGTTTTCAACAGAAAATAAATAATTTGTAAGGTAAGAGGTGTCTTGATTACTCAATTTATGATTATTATCAATTCCATAGACAATGCTTTCAATGAAAATAGCATTTAGCTTATGATAATGAGAATTTGTCTCTCTAAACAGTGCTATCTCTTTGTTTGCCATATTAAGTAATGATTTAATTTCTTGATTGTAGGCAGCCTGTTGAACTAAGCGGATCAAGCTATTGAAGTCTGAAGGCTCATAATTATTACAGGAAAGTAAAAACTCTTCTAGTGTTACACCTATTTTTTCAAGTAGATATAATAATTTAAAAAATGAAATTTCTGTCTCTCCTAATTCAAATCTAGAAATTTGAGACTTTGAAATTTCTGCACCTGCTAATGAAGAAATAGAAATACCTTTTCCTTCTCGTATTTTTCTATAAGTTTCACCTAAAATCATATTTACCTCCCTTTACCATAAAAAATCATTAGAAAGTGTGACAGATAATGAAAAAATACTATCAAATTCTTTTATTACTATTTGATATTATCATTATTATTGGATTATATCAATAAAATTAATGAGTCTGGGTAAAAACTCAATTTCAGGAGAAAATAAAATGAATATTCCCACGATAAAACGCATTATATCAAGTTTTTTGGACAGCCTTTGTTCGAAAATTATTTTAACTCATAGTTGATGATTCCATAAATTGAAAAGTTTTATACTTAGCATTAAAATGCTCGATTTTAATACGTATTACAAGTATCTCTATTAAACTTCTTATCCTCTTCAGTCAATGGATGCTTTTTAGAACTTTTAACAGGAATGAAGGTTATCTTATGAGTATTCACAATGCATAAATAATCCAAATCCAGAAAAACAAGTGATTGCTCTGGCAAACTTGACCTATCCTTTCTTAAAAAGAGTAAAATCATGTGTATGACCTTCTTAAAAAACTAATTAGCAGGCATGAAGTGGTGTTAAATCGAGTATGATTTGTGTCTTTATGTTATGTCTCTTTTTTCCTGAATAATTTTACTTTGGTTTCTTTTAACGTTGAAATAGGATTTTCTATTACATCAATAGCTATAGTGACACTTGTTGATTTTAAGTTTTCTAAGTCAAATAGACTTGAGGAATGGAGAGTATATTCTACGAATGTTAATGTTCAGTGACTGTCGCTAATCCAAGACCAAAATCAAAAGCTAGGAGACGTAGAGTTGGTCAATAGAATAAATAACGCAAGTTTAGCATCAACTGTTTTTATAGACTTAGCGTTTTTGGACGTCCTCCTTTATAGTGTTTGGCTTTATAAGCTTTATTTAGACAGGATATCTTCGTTGGGAAGGTGTCCTTTTTTACACTAATAAATAATTTAAAGTTCTCAGAAGTTAGTTGCATGATCTTTTGTAAATAGTTTTCTTAACCATAGTATAGCATAGTACAGTATGCATTTTATTTTTTTCCAATAAGTCTATTATACTCCAAAGACAGCTAGTTTTATTTTTTTCTCTGAACTGTACGATTTTGCGCCTGAAATGTAGGAATCACCTTTCGTTGTTGTGTGATAAAACTTACAAGTTCTTTTTGATATTCTTGACCTAGTTTTTATAGAAAGAAGGTCTAAGATGTTAAATAAAGTCAAAACTAAAGCCTTAATTAGTGTTGGAGCAGTAGCCGCAACTAGCTTTATTCTCATGATGGGATATACTGCTGGTCAACATTCTACTGCTAAACAAAGTCGCAAAGAGATTGAATTGGCTGCAGCTAAACTTGTGGAAGATAAACAAGCAGAAGATAAAGCCAGTATTTTGTCATCGGATACTGTAAAAGAATTTTTGACACAGTACTATACGAAAGAAAAGCTCGGAGAAAATAATACACGCATTCAACCTTATATGACTGAATCAGCTTATTCTCAAGAATTGACAAGTCAAAACGATGCCATGAACCAAGTGTATAAGGACTATATTTTGGATTATCATTTTGAAAAAGCTGATATCTTTGTCAATCAGACTACGAATCAAGCCATTGCCATGGTCTCTTATAATGTAACCTATGTATCTGATTTAAAGAATGTCAACCAATCAAAGACTAATCAGACAGAAACAAGAACAGTTAAGTTATCCTATTCTAAACTACCTGGTAAGTTATTGGTCAACCAAGTACAGGTTTGGAAATCTGGGTTGGATGATTTAGATAAGGCAACTCCTAAAACTTTAGAAGAATCATCCTCAATACCATCACTGCCAAATACTACGACAAAATGATGATATTGCATGGAAATAGAAGAATGTAAGCAAATTTCAATTCTTGATGTAGCCAATCGTTTAGGTATCTCCTTTAAACAAGTTTCTAGCCGTGTCTATGAACATCCTGAACACGATTCATTCCGAATTTTTTCAACTACCAATACTTTTAAATGGTTTTCAAGAGATATTCAAGGTGATGTCATTGATTTTGTTCGACTTGTTAAGGGAATTTCCTTTAAAGAAGCTCTAGCCTTTCTTTCTGAAGAACCTTTTCAAAAAGAAGCTGTTCAAGAAAAAAGAGAGAGACCATTTTATTATCCTTTAAAGAGAATAGAAGATTCTAACTGTAGTCTGGCCAGATATTACTTAACAGAATGTAGAGGAATTTCAGAAGAAATAGTACAAAGGATGATTCAACAAGGTTTAATAGCACAAGCCAGCTGGAAAACAAATGAAACAGTTGAACCTGTTATTGTTTTTAAAAGCTTTAATCATCGTCACAAGTTGCAGGCAGCAAGCTTACAAGGGATATATAAGAATCACTCTCTTCCTAGAGAGAGGTTAAAAACAATTCTAAAAGGAAGCCATGGACATGTTGGAATCTCCTTTGACATTGGTAAACCAAATAGACTGGTCTTTTGTGAATCGTTCATTGACTTGATGAGCTATTACGAACTTCATCAACAAAATCTATCTGATGTTCGTTTGGTATCTATGGAGGGGTTAAAAAGGTCTGTTGTGGCTTATCAAACTTTACGGCTGATAGCTGAAGAAAATCAGAAGTTGGAATTCTTAGATACAGTAACATCTTCAAAGTTATTGCCTTTGATCAATACAATTCGTGATACCACTACCTATTTCGATAATCATCCTGATTTATTGACACTTGCGGTAGATTGTGATGATGCAGGAAAAGATTTTTCTGATAAGTTATCTCAAAAAGGATTGCCTATTTCACTGGATTTACCTAATAATGAATTTGGGAAAGAAAAAATAGACTGGAATGATGTCCTTAGAGAAAAGAAATCAGATTTACAATTGATGCTTGAGTCTGCAAAAGAGACATTTGGGAATCAGCCAGCAAGACAAATCTCTCAATGTTTAGAATTGTGATAACAAAATCAAGATGTTCTAGCTAAAATTAGTATGAAGGAGGATCGTATATGACCATAATCGAACGCTTAGAAGAAAAGGTCACTAGGCAAGAAAGCAAGGTAGCAAGAGAGACAGAAAAACTCGCTGCTTACAAAGAGCAACTGGAGACAGCGATGTTTGCGACGTTCAAAAGGCGTCAAAGCATTAGTCACATGAGTTTTGAAGAAGCTCTTGACCATGCATTTGGCAAAGAAAGACAATTCGATGATTCTGAATTTAGAAAGGATGAAATGAGTGAATGACAAAAGATTGGAATTTTAATCAACCATTAGAGAGTAAATCAGAAAATCAAGAAGATCCAGATAAAATTGCGGCCTTATTTGGAAATCATCAAGGAGGTAATGATGTAAATTATGAAGCAGCTTTTCAAAAGCGCAAACAAGCACCTGTGACGGAATCAAATTCTAGTTCTAAACCCAAAGTTACAGAGGTTAGAACAGGAAAAGAGACAGATATCACTACAAGTTATCAGCAACATCTTAAAAGATTGATTGCGGATAACAATAGTGATATTCAAAGCAGCCAAAAGAAAATTGAAGAGCTACATACGTTGATCGACACAAAGAATAAATACAATAAGAAATTGCAGTCCATTTATGATGCGATTTCCGAATTACACTAAGCAGTCCTGATAGGCTGCTTTTTTTGAGAGGTTATAGATGTTTACAAAACTTTTTAAGAAAAACCAAGACAATAGTGACGTATTTAAGAAGCTAATTCATAGACTATCTGATATGTCTGTCCAAGATCTTGAAAAAATAGACCGACTGATAGATATCATTTTCACTCCAAATCAAGAAACCGAACAACTAAAAACAGAAGCAACTTATAGAGAAGAAACTTTGGAGGACACATTAAAGGAAGCTAAGAATCAACTTCATAAGGAACAATTGGAGAAGAATTTAGAGAGATTTAGGAAAAACAGCCAATAATGCACCAAAAATGGTGCATTTACTTTTTCTAAATGTTATAATGGTGGTATAAAAATAAAAGGAGTTTGCCATGATTGGAAAGAACATAAAATCCTTACGTAAAACACATGACTTAACACAAGACGACTTTGCCCGAATTGTAGGAATTTCTCGAAATAGCTTGAGCCGGTATGAAAATGGAACGAGTTCAGTCTCTACGGAACTAATAGACATCATTTGTCAGAAGTTTAATGTATCTTATGTCGATATTGTAGGAGAAGATAAAATGCTCAATCCTGTTGAAGATTATGAATTGACTTTAAAAATTGAAATTGTGAAAGAAAGAGGAGCTAATCTATTATCACGACTCTATCGTTATCAAGATAGTCAGAGAATTAGCATTGATGATGAATCTAATCCTTGGATTTTAATGAGTGATGATCTATCTGACTTGATTCATACAAATATCTATTTAGTAGAAACTTTTGATGAAATAGAGAGATATAGCGGTTATTTGGATGGAATTGAACGTATGTTAGAGATATCTGAAAAACGGATGGTAGCTTAATGGAAATCCAAGATTATACCGATAGTGAATTCAAACATGCTCTAGCACGGAATCTTCGCTCACTGACAAGAGGAAAAAAGTCCAGTAAGCAACCTATAGCGATTTTGCTTGGAGGGCAAAGTGGTGCTGGTAAGACTACAATTCATCGTATTAAACAGAAAGAATTTCAAGGAAATATTGTTATCATAGATGGCGATAGTTTTCGTTCTCAGCATCCACACTATTTAGAACTTCAGCAAGAATATGGCAAAGACAGTGTAGAATACACCAAAGATTTTGCAGGAAAAATGGTAGAGTCTTTAGTAAGAGAATTGAGTCATTTGGGATACAATCTTTTGATTGAGGGAACTTTACGGACAATTGATGTTCCAAAGAAAACAGCACAACTCTTGAAAAATAAGGGATATGAAGTACAATTAGCCTTAATTGCAACAAAGCCCGAATTGTCCTATCTGAGCACTCTTATCCGATACGAAGAACTGTACGCTATCAATCCAAATCAAGCACGCGCAACTCCAAAAGAACATCATGATTTCATTGTAAATCATTTAGTTGATAATACACGACAATTGGAAGAAGTAGCTATCTTTGAAAGAATTCAAATTTACCAACGAGATAGAAGTTGTGTATATGATTCAAAAGAAAATACAACTTCAGCAGCAATCCAGCTTCATGACTTACTATTTGGAGAATGGAATCAAGCAGAGAAGGATATGCTTAAATCAGGAGAAGAAAGATTGAAAGATTTAACTAATTGAAATAGTTGTTAGAACACAAATTTTAAAATATAGTCTACTTATAACTTTTGTTAGTTGTTTAATTAAGGTGGGCGAAAATTTTTTAGAACCAAAAAACGCATAATCTCAGGTGTTGAAAAACTTGAAATTATGCGTTTTCTTGTGGGAAGATTTACTCCATTTTCTTCAGGAATTGAGATTTTGCCCATCTCTTTTTATTATATTTAAGGATATTTGAAAGATATATTTTAGAAAAACAATTATGGAGTTCTTAAATACAGAATATATTATAAATGCTGATTCAAAGTGAAGTTTTATATGTTTTTTGATTTTGTTGAGCATAAAATCTATTAACTAAATTCGAACTACAAAAATTAATTTTAGATGAACTAAACTGTAGGCTTTGGAAAGTTCTCTTATTCGATTTCAGAATGAATCGCTGATACAGGATTAAAAGAACTAAGTATTTCTTTTTGTTTTGAATGGGATACGTGAGTATAGATTTGTGTGACTGATATAGAACTGTGTCCAAGAATTTGTTGAATGTATCGAATATCTACATCATTATCTAGAAGCATTGTCGCAAAGCTATGTCTAAACATATGTGGTGTAATAGTTTTAGATAAGCTATTTTGTTCAACGATTCTCTTTATAACTAAACGTACACTTTGCTCTGACAATGGTTTAAGAGAATGTTTCCCTGGAAACAAGAAATCATTTGATTCATTTCTTGTTTTATTTATATATGTTTCTAATAAATTGAATGTTTTTTGATCTCCTAAAAATAGGATACGTTCTTTCTTACCCTTTCCTATAATATGGAGTGTCTTATTGGAAAGATTAATATCTTTGAGATGAATATGGCAAAGTTCAGAAATTCTGATGCCTGTTGAAAGTAAAAGTGAAATAATTAGTAGATTTCTTTCAGCGTGTTGTTTTTGATAATCAGTTTTAGATAGAGCTACTCTCTGCTCTAAATATAAAAAAATACTTTTCAGAATGTCATACGGAATCGTTTTAGGCAATATTTTTTCAGTTCTAAATTGAAAACGCAATTGATTGAAGGGGTTCTCTTCAATTATGTTCTGGTATTTTAGATAGTTATAAAACACCTTCATACAAGCAATTTTTCTTCTTAATGTATTCGTTTTTATGTTAGATTGTGTCAAGTGTTCTATATAGGATTCGACATTATCATAGTCTGAGTTATAAAATTGCATAAGATCATTCTTATAAGCGCGAATTGTGTGTGAACTCAAACGCTTATGAGTTTTGCAATAATCTAAGTAAGTAGAAA
>NZ_KV804209.1:99160-219084 GCF_001811305.1 Streptococcus sp. HMSC056C01 | reverse complement strand
TAAATAGTTATCGGTAGGAGAGATATATTTTGGAAGATAGGGTATTTTTTTGTTTTTCAGGTAAAGATAGATTAGTTTATGCTCAGTCTCTAAATTTTCATTTAAAAAATTTAGGAATTGAAGTGTGGTACGATTATGAAAAACTGTATCTAGGAGATGACGGTGACTATGTCAATATTGAAGAGGGAGTAGAACAATCTAAGATATTTTTACTTTTTATTTCAACACAATTATTTCAAAGTACAGGAGCAATGTTAGAATTAGATGCAATTAAAACCAAAATTGATAAATATCAAGAAATAGTAATCATTCCCATTCTTTGCGAGATAACCAGTAGCCAAATTCCTAAGAAATACAATTGGATTTCTAAGTATATATATGGAGAAATGAAACTTGATATTTCTAGCGGAACCTATGATTTATCAATTGATATACTAAAACGTTTACTATACGAACAATTAAAGTCAGTAGAAATAAAAAATCTACTAACTTTAGAAAATATAACAACAGATAAATTTATCAATGCTATTATTGATAAATATAATTATATTGATAAAAATTGTTTTAGCATTAGAATCACAATGCTGTATACATTGATTTTATATTGTTTAGAAAAATACAATATTAATGATAATATTTCATATTATAGTAGTAGCTTCATTTTTAATAAAGTTAAATTTAATATTCAGCCAACTTTAAAAGAAATAGCTTGTATGGAATCAATTATACTGGTATTAATCAATAAAATTGAAGGATATTTCTTCAATAATATGTAATACTAATTCCGCTAGTTTGTCTGGACTATTTTCCGAACATAATTTCTCAATATAATTTTCTAAATAAGGGTATTCAGTTATACTTGATTTTATTTTCTCCCCTAACTCTGCTGCAGCAAATCCAGTGCTAGCAATTGGAATGATATAATTTCCTTGTTCTTTCGAAATTTTAATTTCTTCCCAAACACCCCTAGAAGTGACAATGTCACCTTTACTATTGATTGCCTGACCATACATAACAATGGTAAACTTTGTATCCGATATCAGATTTCGTCTATAAGACGTATCCTCATCTAAACTCATATCGTGAGCGAATGGTCGCATAATTAAACGTTTTTCAATATTAGCCTCATTAATTGAGTAAAGTTTTTGTATGCTGGAACCGGAAATGTAATAGCCAATGTTCTTTCCAAATCCAGTAACTATATTGTATCCTCCGTCAATTAGTTTTTCAACTAAAGATTTCGAAAGGTTATAGGCTCTAGTCTCCTCTAGTGCATCATCTAAACTACCTGAGATATAAATATTTTTACTAATTGTTTTTTCTTTTATTTCCCTCAAAATTTCTTTAATGTCTTCGGGAGTTTGGACCAACAAAACTTTTATGTTGTACCTTTTTCCTAAATCATCTATAAAAAGTTGAAAATTTTTATCCCCAGGCTTATCTATCATAATTGTATAGAATGCTTTATTATTCTTACCTATGTAACTGTGTAGCTTTTGAATAGATTTTAGAACGATATCATCAGTAAAACTATAACCAATAAATAAAAAAGTATTAGTGACTAACTCTCTTTGAAAAAAACTTAAAAATAACTCATGATTAAGGTAATAGTTTTCAATATCAGATTTTGAAATAACAATTTTTGAAATACTACCTATATCTCCGTTAAGCTTGAATATATTTACTCTATTTTTCAAACTAACAGAACCTAAGTCTTGTTCATCATGAATACTATTAATATTTATTTTTTGATACTCAAAATTCTTCTCTATTACTTTATCAAAATTAGTTGTCCAAATTGATTTGAAACCAATTTGGACAATTATTTTCATTAGTTCGCTTTCATAATCAAATTTGTTAATTTTATGATTTATTAGTGAATATAATTCTCGCTCACTATACTCATTAATAAAATATTGAGCAAGTTGAAAATAGTCTGTGATACTACTAATATCGAGTCCTAATTTTTCGGCACATGGGGTTAGAAGTTCTTTCCAAGTTGGAAAATGAGCATCTAAACTACTTCCTGCACCTAAAAATAATGATAATTCTCCATCATTAAAAGAGTCACTTATTTTTGTAATAAAACTTTTTCTATCCAAAATATATCTCTCCTACCGATAACTATTTATTATCACTAGTATACCATAAATTCATTTTTAGTTGTTTGATTTGTATAATGATTTTTTAGTTAAAATTAGATGATATTGGCCAACTATAAATTAAAACACTGTTTTGAAATTATATCGAATACTTTTGAGTCAATTACAAACTTACAACAACTAGAGAATTGTGTAGTTTGAAGGAAATAAGTACAAGTTTATTAGAAAAGTAGCATTTTATAGGATTATCACGAAAAATTCTAATTTTAGAATTATACTTTCTATTAATTTAGAACATGTTTTTTTATTTTTAAATGTTATAATAGTGTTATCAAGTAAAAGGAGCATACTATAATTGGTAACAATATAAAATTATACGAAAGACACATGGCCTGACAAAAACAGATTTGCTCGAATTGTATAAATTTTAGGCAATAGCCCTTAGCTGTTATAAAAACGGAACAAGTACCATTTCAACAGAATTCATAGACACTATTTGCCAGGAACAGTTATAAAAACTGAGTAAAGGAGTCGGAGAGTTGGTCAAGGAAGTGGAGAAAGAATTTCAAGTGGAAGTGAAAAGATTGAAGGAGTTTCATGGTAGTCACTAAGCATTTTGCGACACACGGAAAAAAATATCGTAGGCGTTTAATTAAGTATATCCTCAATCCTGATAAAGCGGACAATTTGAAATTAGTATCTGATTTTGGTATGAGCAATTACTTAGATTTTCCTAGCTATGAAGAGATGGTAGAAATGTACAATGTCAACTTTACCAATAACGACAAGTTGTACGAATACAGAAATGACCGACAAGAAAAACACCAATAAAATATTCCTGCCCACCATCTGATCCAATCATTTTCTCCTGATGATAATCTAACACCAGAAGAAATCAATCACATTGGATATGAGACTATGATGGAGTTGACAGGAGGACGTTTTCGTTTCATCGTAGCAACTTACACAGAAGTGTGAGTACTGAAATTGATACATTTTTTTATGATTTTGTTTTTGAAATTACGAATAGTAAGTTGGATAGTTTTGATTGTTTTTTCAAAAATTTCATGCTAGAATATTCTTAGTAATTTAAAACCTTCTGGTATCGGGGAATAGGGGTTCGACTCCCCTCCCCATCATTTGCTGCTAACCGATGTTTCAGACTCCACTACCTTTATTCTATTGTGTGTAGAAGTAGCAATAGAAATCCTCATAGACTTAGTGAGTGATTGGCTATTCAATGTATTGAATGATATGGATGGCAAGTTTATGGCTATAATAATTTCGTCAGGTTTTAAATTTATGTGTCTCGTTGCAGCGGTGGGGAGCTTCGGTAGCGTTTATGCAGGGCTAGCGAGACACTACAGAAGGGCATTATAAAAGGAATGCCTTTCTGTAGTGTCCCCAAGATTGGAGTTGTTATGACAGATTCTATTATTTCTAACGCAATAAAAACAAGTATAGATCGCCCTAAATATGAGGGTTTTGATGCATGTGCTGACATTACTTTTGAATTGTTAAATGGAGAAAAAAATAAACTGATTGAAAAGATATCTTCAGGTAGTTACCTCACTTCTGAGGAGCAGTATTTTTTAGTAAAACTTGAATCTATTATAAACACTCTCAACGATGAATATAACGGATTTTGCTTTTGATTTTAAAGTATCTTAGTATAAATCGGAAAAATTGCACCCCCTTTTCTATAATCGTTAAAAAGTGTATCCTATCATAGGCCACTCGAAAGGGTGGTTTTGTATTAGGTTCTTAATGTGAAAAAAATCACATTAAAATTTGTATAATGGTAAGGTAGGCTTTTAGAAAGGAGGTAAATCATGGCTAGAAGGAAAATAAGAATAATTACTCAGAAGCAAGAGACTTTCCGTCAGGCTTTTGAGAATGAACTATTTGTTGAAGACTAATGTAAATTATTTAGTAGTTTATTTAGCATGGAGGATTACTGATGAAGAGAAGAAGGTTCGCAGAAGTAAATTTCTATACTACAGATTGGCCAATAGATACTGATCAAGATATGAGTGATGGATTTTATTTTGCAAAAGATAATTGGGACGATTACGGATTTAAAACAACATATCAAGTAGTGGCTTGTTTTGAGGGGGAAAAGAACGACTTAGGGAATATTAACATCACAGTTTATCCATACTCTTCAAGTGATGTGATATCTTTTGACAAAATTAAAAAGAATTTACACTCTCAAAATATAATATCTTTAGGAAATTTAGAATATTATAGATTTCTCAATAATATTTTTGATGAAAAAGATAGAATAGAGTATTTAAAAATATTAGGAGACCTTGCATTTGATGATGAAAAATTAGAAGAATTATATAATAACCCTAATTTTCAGACGATATTCAGTTGGGCACATAAAAAGGACGTAATCAGAGATTCTTTTTTTAGAAATAATAATTATAATGAAGTTATTGATCAGTTCCATCGAGTTACTCTAGGTGGAAGTTATCAGGATAAATATGAAGTTAATCTGATTAATCTTAATGAAGAGGAAATTTTTAAATTCAATGTTGATCCTAATTCTAAAATCCCCACTTCAATGTATTCTATTATCGGAAATAATGGTAGTGGCAAAACTAATTTTTTGAAACAAATTATAAGTTTTTATCATTATCAAAAAAATGGAAGTTTACTAGATAATGCTGAAGAAAAATTATATTCTGATAGGTCGAATCTTAATCAATTTAATTCATTAGTTTGTTTTTCGTATAGTCCATTTGATTCGGGTTTTAAAAAAGAAGACTCAGATATTTATAAATTTATAGGAATAAATTTTTCGAATACTGAAGATCTAAGCGAAATTATTGCAAAAGATATTCATAAATTGTTCACTGAAGTAGGCAAAAGATACCGTACAAAGTTAGGAAATATTATAAAAAAATTTTCATTTGATCCATGGTTTTTACAAATTGAACACGCTATTGATATGGAAAATTTCAGTTTAGAAGATGTGAAGAAATTAAGCTCAGGACAAAAGATTATCCTTCTAAATTTATTAAATCTAATTATTTATGTTTCAGAAAAAACTTTTGTGATTATTGATGAACCCGAACTATTTCTACATCCACCATTATTAAAAGCTTATATACGGGCGATAGATGAAATTATAAGCGATGCCAATGGAGTTTGTTTATTAGCGACCCATTCTGCTATTGTGCTTCAAGAACTGGCTCACATCAATATTAGGAAGATAGTACGGAATTTTGATAACAATCAAAATCGAATTGAGTCAATTTCAATTAAAACTTTTGGAGAAAGCATTAGTTATATTAATAATGCGATTTTTGGTACAGATCTTAGGAACACTGGATTTTACAAATTTATAGTGGATTTAATTAAGGAAGATAAAACTGAACTAGATAAAATTGATTTTATCTTTGGAAGCGAAGCATTACTAGTAAAGAAATTTGAAGAGGTTAGTGATGAAGAAAATTAGTTCACCAAGCTTTTGTATAGCAAATGTAATTGATGAAATAGTTGGATACATGGAACAAAATCAAGGTAATAATAAATCTGGTATTATTAGGAAGCTTCATGAATCCAATTGTCTTTTACCATACTTCAATAAAATTGAAAGCGACTATCTTGAGGCTGGTGAAAATTTACAATCTTTGATTTCTAAATTAGAGCAATCAGATGAAGTTTTGGGAATTGAAAAATCAAAAATGAAAGAACTATACAAGACGTTTTACTCTTCAGAAAGTTCATTTAGGAGAGACTTGTACAAACTTACACCTAGATGTTGTCCAATTTGTGATGCCGAATGGGGTTATGCAACACATACTTTAGATCATATTTTACCAGAATCAATCTTTCCACAATTTGCTATCTTACCAATTAACTTAGTTTCAACGTGTTATAGGTGTAATCATTCAAAAAATTCGATTGTAGGCTATTCAGAAAATCAGGGAGTTTTAAATCCGTATTTTAATTCTGTAAATTTGTTACCATACTTGAAATGTTATACATATATCAAAGGTGACGATTTTATTACGCATATCCAATTAAAGAACGAGTCAGTTGTCGGACTTGATCCATTGAAATATCAAAGATTGAGATTCTTTTACGAGGAAGTTTATAAATTGAATGAAACTTATAGTGAAGTAGCACGTGTAAGTGTTTTGAATAGCCTCATTGATACGCTTTCAGAATTAGGGAATGTAACAAATGATTTTATTAAGGGGTATTTTCAATCTCTTATTATGGATGATAAAGAAGATTTAATTTTAAAGGGAGTTGTCACATTAGAATTCTTAAAAGTTTTAGTTTTAGAATCTCTTCAAGACTTGGAGGTTGAAGCGTATGATTTAATTAACAGAATGCTTCAAGAAAGACGACAAATGAGTGAAGTACAGGATATATTTTAAAATCGAGAGAGCGTTCAGCTCTCTTTTTCTTACTCCCATTTTCAATTTTTGTGATAACTTCCCCAAATTTCTTCTGCTATACTTTTCTCAACTTTAAAAATCCAGCTAAGATTTTTCACTGGGGGTTTGGGGGGCGAAGGCCACCAAGTTATCTTATCGTTGGCTGTCAAAACTAGGAGGTTTTGGTTGGTTGGCGATATGATTTTTGGGATATTGTGGACACAATATCTGAGCTCGCAAAGACCGAACAAGAAGCAAGTGAGGTCTTTAGGAAGCGTACTGACAATGTGAGGTAGACTTACACTGTCAGACAAGTAGAATGTTGAAGGGATATCAGAATGGGACAAGAAATTAAGTCAATCCGAAAGCAATTTAGAATTACGAGACAAGAAGAAAAACAGATAAAAGAAATGATGAGGGAACAAAAAGTGGATAGTTTCTCAGAATTTCTTCGTCAGAATTTATTGAAAAAGAATTATCAGGATAGAATTTTTGAAAGTTGGTTCTCCCTTTGGCAGTCTCAAAAGTTTGAACAGATTAGTCGAGATGTGTATGAAGTTCTGGTTGTCGCAAGAGAAAATCATCAAGTGACTAAAGAGCACGTCTCAATCTTATTGACTTGCGTTCAAGAATTGATTGCAGAAGTGAATCAAGTGCAGCCACTCAGTCGTGAGTTCCGTGAAAAATATATGGGTTAGGAGGATGTAATGGTTTATCGCTATCGTACTAATCTCAAAAAAGTATTTCTAACTGATCCAGAATTACACCAATTGAATGAACGGATTGCTAAGAGCAATTGTCAAAATTTCTCAGTCTATGCCAGAAAAGTTTTGCTTAATCCGAATATGTCATTTGTCACGATTAACACTGATACTTATGACCAGTTAGTTTTTGAATTGAGACGGATTGGAAATAACATTAATCAAATTGCGCGTGCGATTAATCAAAGCCACCTGATTTCTCAGGACCAATTACAAGAATTGAGTAAAGGAGTCGGAGAGTTAATTAAGGAAGTGGACAAAGAATTTCAAGTGGAGGTGAAAAGACTGAAGGAGTTTCATGGTAGTTACTAAACACTTTGCGACGCACGGTAAAAAATATCGTAGGCGTTTAATTAAGTATATTCTCAACCCTGATAAAACTGACAATTTGAAATTGGTATCTGATTTTGGCATGAGCAATTACTTGGATTTCCCTAGTCATGCAGAAATGGTAGAGATGTACAATGTCAACTTCAGCAATAATGACAAGTTGTACGAATCCAGAAACGACCGACAAGAAAAACACCAACAAACTATTCATGCTCATCACCTCATTCAATCATTTTCTCCTGAAGATAATCTGACACCTGAAGAAATTAACCGCATTGGTTATGAGACCATGATGGAATTGACAGGAGGTCGTTTTAAGTTCATCGTAGCAACTCACACAGACAAAGATCATGTTCATAATCACATCCTAATCAACGCTATTGACCGCAATTCAGATAAAAAGTTGATATGGAACTATGCCTTGGAACGAAACCTCCGTATGATTTCAGACCGTATTTCTAAAGTGGCTGGTGCAAAAATTATTGAGAAACGTTATTCCTATCGAGATTATAAAAAATATAGGGAATCTAGTCATAAGTTTGAATTGAAACAACGTCTTTATTTTTTGCTGCAGCAATCTAAATCGTTTGATGATTTTTTAGAGAAAGCAAAGCAGTTGCATGTTCAGATTGATTTTAGTCAAAAGCATAGCCGTTTTTTGATGACAGATAGAACGATGATAAAACCAATTCGAGGACGCCAACTCAGCAAACGAGATCTATATGATGAAGAATTTTTTAGAACGCATTTTGCTAAGCAAGAGATTAAAAGTCGTCTAGAATTTTTGTTGAACCGTGTCAATTCTTTAGAAGAGTTAATAACAAAAACAAAAGAATTGAATCTAACCATTGACTTAAAACAAAAAAATGTAACTTTTATCCTGGAAGAAGAGAATCAAAAGATAAGTTTGGGTCATCAAAAAATAAGTGATAAGAAATTATATGATGTCAAATTTTTTCAAGATTATTTTAAGAATAAGGAAGTTGTTGCTTCAGAAGGATTAGAGAATTTACAGGAACAGTACCATGCTTTCCAAGAAGAACGAGATAAGGATAAAGTATCCACTGAAGAGATTGAGGAAGCCTTTGAGACATTTAAGGAAAAACGAGATACCGTTCGTGAATTTGAAGTGGAACTTGCAGAGAACCAAATAGAGAAGCTAGTTGATGAGGGCATTTATATCAAAGTGTCTTTTGGTATTAAGCAGAGTGGTCTCATTTTCATTCCCAATTATCAATTAGATATTCTAGAAGAAGATAATCAAACAAAATATAAAATCTTTATACGTGAGACAACCTCGTACTTTGTATATAACAAAGAACATTCGGATAAGAATCAGTATGTCAAAGGACGAACCTTGATAAGACAGCTAATCAACGATAGTCGAGTAATACCATACAGAAGACCTACAGTTAAGAGTCTACAGGAAAAGATTACTGAGATTAACCTCTTCATTGAATTAACTGAAGCAGATAAGAAATACCAAGACATTAAAGACGAGTTAGTAAAAGAAATAGCAGAGATAGATATAAAACTAAATCAAATTAATGAAAAAATCGCCAACTTAAATAAGATGGCGGAAGTGCTTATCAATTTGAAGAGTGAAGATGTGAGCAGTCGAAAGCTTGCAAGATATGACTTTTTAAAATTAAATTTGCCAGAATCAATTACAGTAGAACAAGTAAGCGAAGAAATAAGAGCGTTTAAAGAGGAGCTAAATCATTATCTTTATGAGTATGAGAACTTAATAAAAAATTTAGAAATGTTTGTAAAAGTACTGAATGATAAGGATTTTGATAAAAAATTTAGTATAGAAATACTATTGGAATAACAAGAACTAATCCTATGGTGGTTAAAGATTAACTATCCTTGTGTCATTGATTAATATATTTGTCATAGTGCTCTTGGTACTGTGCTTTTATATTATGTTCTCCTAGAATTTCAAATACCTGAAGTGCTTGTTTCATCTTTTCGATTCCGTTCGCAAGATTGCACTTAAATTCAAAGTATCCACATGTATATAAGAAGACGGTTTGTTCATAATAGTTTAATTCATTATTTAGTAATTTTTTTATTTCTTTGATTAGAAAACTACAATTTTGAAATTCTTCTTTATCAATACTAACAATTAGGCAATTGATTGCCAATTGTGTAACAAGCCGTTTATTTGTCTTATTTAATGTTGAATAGATATAATTTTTTAACATTTCTATAGTTAATAGGAAAAAGGATTTATAATTAATTGTTCTTACACAGTTACCTAATAAGATAATTTCATAGTAACCCCAGTTTTCAACTTTAAAAAGATAATCTGTAAGCTGTAATAACTCCTCGTTCGAGGGGAGAAAATTTTTATTTGTTGTATAGAGAATCGATTTTACCATTGTCTTTTCATAAGGACCCAAGTTATAACTTGAAGAGTTTGATAGTAATTCAATAATACTATCAAAATTTTTTGTGGAGTAGTGTTTTCGAATATATTGCACCAAGTTAGCGAATGATCCAGTTTTAGTAGAATTATTGTCATGAAGAATAATAAATTCATCCAAAGTTATATGTAATTTATCTAAAATATTGATTAGTCGAATACAAGAGATTTCTGATTCTCCCCGTTCAAATCTAGAGATTTGAGATTTAGATAAATTACTATCAGCAATTGAACTTAAACTTATTTTCTTCCCTTTTCGAATTTTTCTGAGTGTTATACCAAGTTTTGATTTCATTTTTCCCATATTCCCAACAAAATTACAAGGATTTTTTATTTATTATACAATAAATAAAAAAATAAAGGGAGGTTCAGTATGAAAAAACTTTTAAAATTTACATCAATATTGTTATTGATTATGGATATTATCATTATAGTCGGAGGTTGATTCTTACTAATCTTATACGTAATTCTTAGAGGATATCTATTATGCAAGAAGTTATTATCACAAATAATAAAGGCTGGTTATTTAGTTCGTCTAAGAGACATAGAAGACACCTAAAAAGGGTTGTTACTTATTGCAAAGTTAGTTCCGATAGTGAGAATTAGAAAAACAGTTACGAATCTCAAGTAAGACACTACAAAGAATATATTTCTAAGCGTTCAGATTGGTAACTTGCAGATATTTATCATATAAAGGTATATTAGGAACAAAAGTAGGAAAAAGACAAGCTTTTAACGACTAATAAATGAAATGAAAACTGTTATATTTCACTGATTGCTGTCATATAAAACATATTTTTATGAGTGACGTATTTACTTTCATTGTATAATCACAATAGAAATACTATTTTAGTTTTACTAAAATCTAGAATATTTGAAAACTAATTGGCTTACTTATATATGAAAACATCCCTAATCTGCAACAAGGAGAGGAAGCAATGAAAAATTTAGGACAAATCTTAAAAAAAATTCGAGAAGCTAAGGGCCTCTCTCTTTATAATATTGCTAATGATGAGATTTCTACCTCTCAGTTATCTAGATTTGAAAATGGATATACAGATATTACTCTTAGTAAATTACTTTCAGTTTTAAAGACACTGGACGTATCTTTAGAAGAGTTTATGTATTTAGGGCGTGGTTTTCATAAGATGAGTAATTTCGAGGTAATTGATAAGATAAATAATTATTTTTATAAGAACAACAGCCCAGCCTTGAGAAGACTCCTAATTAATTGTATAGAAAAGGAAGAGGAGAAACTAAGTAAGAAATTAACAATAATTTTGATTAAGTTAAAGCTCCAAGAAATTGAGAAAGATAATATTGTGACTTCTGAAGAAATTGATTTTATATCAGACTATTTATTCAGCATAGATATCTGGGGTGAATATGAATTAGAGCTATTTTCCTCCACAATGGAAATTTTTTGCCAATCAAGTGTTATGATATTAACGAAGGAAATGGTGAGGAGAACTGATTTTTATAAACATTTACCGACCCATAGAAGATTAATTACCAGCATGTTATTTAATGCTTTTAGCCTCAGCGTAGAAAGAAATAATATAGTTGATGCATCTTATTATAGAGAACAATTAGTCCAGTTATTTTTTGATGAAACAGAATTATATGAAAGATTAGTTTTTCACCTCATAGATAGTTGTTACAATTTTAAGATGACAAATGAATTGAGTAATATTTTAGAGATGAGAAAGTGTATTGGCTTTCTGAAAACCTTGGAAAGCATGAGTTTAGTAGATAGATGGGAAAAATATATTGAGAGAGTACTTAATAGTAACTAATTGCAAATTAGGGATAAAAACTATTAGACCAACTGCTAGTGATATAATAACATTAGGCAGTAGGTCTAATAGTTTTTATAATCAAGGAGGATTAATCATGAAGAAATTATTGAAGTTCTGGTAAGATGTTGTTTTAGTATAGAAATAAGTCTTGAAAAACTGGATTTGAAGAATTATTTTGATTAAACAATTTTTAGTTAGGGTTCTGTTAAGGAATTATAGTATTTAGAGTTACAAGTTTGAATATCGAAAAAGATATTCACTAGAACTGGGGTGGTTGTAATGAGTGTATTAGAGTTTATAAAACCTAGAAAAGATTCCGTATATACTCCATTGAATAGTATTAGGGTAAAGCTGACAGATAACTGTAATTGGAACTGCTGGTGGTGTCATAATGAAGGAACAGGTAGTAGGGAACAAAGATTAATAAAAAATATTGATTTTTTCAATGATAAATTTTTTAATGATTTTATTGATCTAACAGATTCCTTAAATATTACTGAGGTACATTTGACAGGTGGTGAGCCTAGTTTACATCCAGATATTGACTTAATTATTAAAAAATTGAAAGAATATAATTTTGTTGTTAAGATGACCTCAATTGGAGGTAAAAAGGAGGTTTTTGATAAGATAATATCTTCGGGAATAGATGGAATTAATTTTAGTTTACATGCGGTAGATACGGTTGAAATGTACAACACTCAAGTTAATCGTTCTAATAGATGGGTAGAGCAAAATCATCGGAAGTTAAAAGAACTAATAGAATATGTAAGTAGAAAAGGAGTTCCTGTAAAGATAAATACTGTTGTAGCCAGCTCTGAAGATTTCGGTAGAGCTTATGAAGTGATGAAGTGGGCTAGTAGCCGCAACATTGCCATAAGAATCTTAAACGAAGTTGAAAGCAATGAAAAATCTATTAGTGCGATTAGAAATTTTTTTGATTCATTAAATGGTATTGAAATAAGTAGGAAATATATCAAAGGAAGTTCATCTGGAACTATTTTTTATAATGTTCCTAATATTGGTGAAGTGGGATTTAAAATACTGATTCCAAACTACTTGCACGATATGTGTAAATGTTGTAGAATTAGGGAAAAGGGCAGATGTGGTGAATATTTTTATGGAATACGATTAGAAAATTTGCTTGGTAATTACAATATTAGGCTTTGTGTCCATAAAACATCACCAGAAACTTACTATAGACTGAGTGAATTTAAAGAGACTTCAGCCTTTGAAGAATTGAGAGGTAAAATTAATGAATGAATTAGAAGTTAGATTTGAACTTAACGATGAGAGGGATTATAATAATGCTATTTCATATTTAGAAAAATCTTATAAATTTAAGTGTGAAAATAAGCAAGTTGATGAATATTTTAAAACAAAAGGAAGAGAATTTGAAAATGATGAGGTAGGTAGCTTTATTTACAGAATTCGTCAAGAAGCTGATGATAAGGCATGTGTTTTCACAAGAAAAGATACGATAAAACAAGGAATGTGGAGTGAAAGTGAAATAGAGTTGGAATCTGAAAAACTAGAATTTGTAAGGAATATCTTGCAAGATGGTTTTTCAAATATTTTCACAATAAGTAAATATAGAAAGACTTATCATGACGTATTAGAAAATAAAACGATTAATCTAGATAAAATTGATGGTCTTGGATTTTATCTTGAAATAGAGATTTTAGGAGATTTTTCAAAAGAAGATTATAATAATTTTTATGAGAAAATGTGCAGAGAGTTCTCGTTTTTAAATTCAAAAATAGAAACAAAGGGCTATGTCCAATTAATGAGAGAAAAAAATGGACGTAATTGAAATTATCAAACAGTTTTATTTTTATGGTCAAGAAAATGGATTTCGAAAACTACAAGAAGGTAAAGTTGTTAGACCTAGAGGGTCAGAGACTATCTTTAATATGTCTGCTATTTCAGAGCATATTAGTTTGTTTGATATGCTATCTGAAACTGGCTGCGTGGAAAAATATGTAACAAAACAGCTATCATATTTTTCAAATAAATTAGATGGCGTCGGTATTAATAGATTGACTAATCCGATGGAGGTTGGCTTATCATTTCTAGTTAAGAATTGCAAAGAACCGGAAGAGATGATTTATCATGCTTTAGCTTTTTTGCAAAGCATTGGTTTATTTACACACCGTATATATGTACGATGTGATAAAGAATTAGAGTTTCGCAGATGGTACATAAAAACAGGAATACCATCTGAAAATATATATGAATGGAAAAATATTGAGAAATTTCATATAGGAAAACAGAGACCTACAGGTAATTACTCTTACTTATATTACAAGTATCTTAATGGTGTAGTTCCGTTCGGAACAATTGCAACTATATATAGAGATGGAAACTACCATTTTGATGTAGTTTTTTATGCAGAACGTTTAGCAATGATTCTAGAAGAAAGAGAATCAATCTGGGGAATTTCCGAAATTAATTTTTTGTTGCCAGTTGTGTCATCATTGCCTATTGATTTTTTAAATGTTAATAGATTCGTTTTACTTTTTAGAGTTTTGGTTTTATTAATTCATGGTGGGATAGGAGAAATTTCAAATAAAAAACAGGGGTATTTTTTAAAAAAAATTATACGTGAATTAGCTTTTTTATTAGATTCAAAAACTATCTCCAATTTATCAAAGAAAAAATTAGTTGACTTATCTTCTAATCTTGTTCACAGTTTAGGTTATACTGATTTGAACATTCAGCAGAAGAGACAACTTGAGGAAAGTATAGAAAAAATAAATTATTTCTCTATTGATATAGCAAAGAGATTGAATAAAGTTGAAAACATGCTTAGGAATCAAGAGGTTAATTCAATTGATTTCAGAAAACTAAAAGGAGAATACGGAATATTTCCTGAATGGATAGTAGCAAAATATTCTGATATTCTCAAGGATAGAGGTATTCATATAGAAATAAAAAAACGGAATTCTATTCGAAGTTTAGCCTTAGGAAACGATAATAGACTAGTAGATATTGATGAACTATTAGGAGAAAAAAATGTCTAAAATACTTGTTATTGGTGGTTTCTCTGAAATACACAGAGCACTTAAAAAAAATAATTGTAAGTTAACATTGGTTTGTGAATCTTCGAAGATAAAACCATATTTTAAAGATCTTTATGATGAAGTTCTTGCCTTTAACAGTTTTAAAAATGAAGTTCAAATTATTGAAACAGTAAGTAAGGCTGTTGAATATTTAGGAGACTATCAATCGATAATTTGTATGTTTGAAAATTTACAAGCATTAGCATACAAAATAGCTGAAAAAACAAAGATACCTTTTAATATCAATGAAACTCAAATGATGGTTATAAATAATAAGTATGCATTGAGAACTTACTTGAAAAATTCATTCTTTGATAACGTTAACTGTGAAATGATTGAGAATAGAGATGATGTGATAAGATTTGTCAACAAAAATGGCACATCAATCTTAAAACCGATAGATGGTACTGGAAGTCGAGCAATCTATAAAGTTGATTCATCAAACGTGAAGGAAATAGTGAATCAAGTAGAGATTTCAGATGAAACGTTTATAATTGAAAAATTTATTGAAGGTGAAGAATTTAGTATAGAGGCTATAAGCGTAAATAGTCAGCATCATATTTATGGTATAACAAAAAAATTAAAAAATCTCGAAACATTTGTTGAGATTGGCCATATTGTACCTGCTAATATTTCGACTGATTTAGAAGATATAATTAACAACTATATGGGGAAACTATTATCAATTTTGAAGGTTACAAATGGTCCAACTCATACAGAGATAATTATCACAAACAATCAAGAGATTCATGTTGTCGAAACTCACTTTAGATTAGGTGGAGGTATGATTTCGGAATTATATAGAAATATTAGTATAAACCATAATCCTATAGAGATAGCAGCCCTATCATCTGCCCAACTTTTAAATGATTTTGATAATTTTGTCTTTTCTTCTAAATTTGTAGCTATTTATTTTGAGGAATTTGAAGGTGAAGTAATTAAAACAGTTACTTTAGATGATCACTATATTGAAAATCATAAGGATATTATCGCTACTGAATTATATGTTAAAGCGGGGGATAAGAGGAGAGAAATAGGTAGCTCAAATAGGATTGGTCATGTGATAAAAACTTCAAACGATTACAATGAGTTAATCTCAGGTAGAGAGAAGACATTGAATTCCTGTATTGAAGTACTGTATGAATAGTCAATTTTGGAGGTGAAATATGTCTGTAGTGATTATTGATCGTGAAGGTAAGTCTAAACATAATTATTTAAAATGGTTAAATGATTTTGACCAAGAGGTATATATCTTGGGCTATCTCGAAACGATAAATAGTTTTTCTTATGATAAGGCTATAGGTTTTCCTGAATTTGAGACCAACGGAAATGTTGAGCAATTTATTTATGAATTAAATAAAATCGATCCTGTTACAAAAATTTTAGCTTTTGAAGAAGGTAGTATTATTCGAGCTGCTTGTATACGAAAAAATTTGGGAATAAAAGGTCAAACACTTGAAGAAGCACTATTGTTTAGAGATAAATATCTAATGCGGAAAAAACTTTCTAAAGAAGGTTTTAAAATTCCTAAATTTAGAAAAGTAGATCACTTTATGGATGTTGTGTCTTTCTGTGAACAATTTGGGTATCCTGTGATTTTGAAACCAAGAAAAAAATGGGCTTCAAAAGGTGTTATCAAAATTGAGAATAAAGATTCGTTGTCAGATGTTCTTTATAATATTTCGCTAGATGATTACTTGGTTGAAGAGTATGTGAGTGGACAGCTATATCATGTTGACGGATTTTTTAACGGTCAATCGATAGAGTTTTCTTGTTGTAGTATGTATGTCAAAAATTGTTTAGAAGCATTTGAAGAGGGATTTGGTCTTGGTTCAATAATGCTTGATATTGACTCGAATGAAGACAAGTTATTAAAAAATTATACTGCAGAGATTTTTAAAAAATTTGAAGTTGATTATAATACGATTTTTCATGCAGAAATATTTATTGATAAATCTGGTAATCCAATACTCTGTGAAATTGGAAGTAGGCTTGTAGGGGGTGAATATACAAAAAATATTATTAAATCATTCTCAATTAATTTGGATGAATATTTGGTAAAAAGAGAGTTAGGCATTCCTTATAATATAGGCAACACTTCAAGTGTTAGGCTTTCTGGGAAAGTATGGATACCGGCACAAAAGGGATATGTGAAGTCTATTCCAATATTGGATTTGGATGGGATTATAGAGATACAAATTAAACAATATGAAAATGTTCGCTTTGCTGGATTACAGAAACAGATGGATTACTTATTAACTGTTAGCTTTTTTGGGAAGAATTTGGATGAACTTCTTCAAAAAGCAATGGATATAAAAAATTTTTATAGCAAGTCAATTGATTGGTCGGAAACTATTACTGATACATGGTTTACTACTTAGTAGTTAGAGTCTAATTTTTTATCTGCATAAGATTAAGAATATTACATTTTTAATAGATACGAGAGAATTTAGTTCAATTACTTGGTGAAGTTAGTTGGTAATACAGATATTTCATGATGGAGTTTTAAAAACTCCTATTTTTATAAAAATCAGATTCTATAAAAGTGGATAAATCAACATTTCCATCCTTAGAATTTTTGGGTTTTAAAGGCTCTTTTGAAGGAGTAATACTTTCAAAGTTATTTCATAGTTTCTTTCAACCATTATTTAAGGTGTCTTATAACACTAATAATGGTAATGATAGGTTGTAGATATACTTTTATTGTTAAACTATGATGAAATTAAATAGTGCCTTATACAAATTGTGGTAGCATTTAGACATTGCTAATGGAGGACCTGAAAAAGATAATATGAGGTAATATTAATGGAAAATAAAAAAACAAAGAATATAAGTTATCTTGTCATGAGTAAAGGGGTATCTAAAATCGGAGATATCATGTTTGACTTCGCTAATAATACCTTTCTGGCCGGACTAAATCCAACATCTTTATCGTTGGTTGCCATTTATCAATCATTAGAAAAGGTGATCGGGGTTCTATTCAATTTATTCGGTGGAGTCATTGCAGATAGTTTTAAGCGGAAAAAAATTATCATTGGAACAAATTTCTTATCTGGGATCGCTTGCATAGTTCTATCATTAATCTCTAAAGAACAATGGTTAGTTTATGCGATTGTTATCACAAATGTCATATTGGCTTTTATGAGCGCATTTTCAGGACCGTCCTACAAGGCTTTTACGAAAGAAGTCGTAAAAGAAGATAGTATTTCCAAACTAAATTCACTATTAGAAACAACGAGTACTGTAATAAAAGTAACGATTCCTATGGTAGCAATCTTCTTGTACAACATTCTAGGGGTACGGGGGGTGCTATTATTGGATGGATTATCCTTTCTAATGGCAGCTTTATTGATTTTATTTGTTACACCTGTGAATGAAGAAGTAGATACAAAGGAGGAAATGACAATAAATGGAGTCTTTAACGACTTAAAAGTAGGATTCAAGTATGTTTATAGCCATAAACCAATCTTTATTATTATCATTCTTTCTGCTTTGGTTAATTTTGTTCTAGCAGCCTATAATTTATTATTACCTTATAGTAGTCAAATGTTTGAAGGAATTTCAGATAGACTTTATGGAAGCTTTCTAACAGCGCAAGCAATTGGTGGTTTTTTGGGATCGATATTAAGTGGTTTTGTCAATAGATCTTTGTCAAGTAGACGTTTACTTCTCTTTTCAGCGTGTTCAGGCTTAATGTTAATGCTAACTGCACCGCTTTATTTTATATTCCATAACCTCATTATCCTAATTTTTTCTCCAGCGTTATTTAGTCTATTTCTTTCCATTTTTAATATCCAATTTTTCTCTATTGTTCAAAGAGATGTAGATAATGAGTTTCTTGGCAGAGTCTTTGGAATTATCTTTTCAGTAGCGATCCTTTTTATGCCACTAGGTACCGTTTTTTTCTCAGTAGTTTTAAATCCTAACAATACTTTTAATATTTTTATTATTGGTGTATCTATTACGGTATTATCGCTAATATTCAGCACGCTATTGAAGAGGTATGATAGAAGTTGATAGCTGATAAAAAATAGCTGATACAGAGAATTTAGAGCGCCTTTGGAATATATTTTTGGAAACATTTAATCAATCACAGTTGAATGTGAAGGGCAATCTGTTTTAGAAGAATACAATCAAGATACCATTATGCTATTACTTTAGTTCAGTTAAAATATTGAGAAGTATTACTTTTATTGAGAAAGCATCACAAAGGATTCCAATTAATTTTTAATGATTTTTCTAATCTAATTTTGTGGTTATTGACAAATAAAGTCTAGTTAATTGCTTTGGATCCATGGAGTGGTTTATATACATCTGTTAATGCAACGGATAATTTTATTGATAAGTAGGGGGTGGCTATTATTCAACCTTTAGGTTCTGAAAGTAAGAGATTCACATTAGAAATATCATGTTGACCATTTTTCAATTTGCTGGTTAGCAGTAATCTGAACATCATTAATTCCTTCCTTAACAAAATTATGCGACTTTTGTTACCGGATTACTGCTGATTTTTTAATAGCTTATAACATTTTTGTTTTTAGACGGTTAATAGATTTTGACCGTCTTTCTTAATATTGTCTTACCTATAATAGATATGCTTACGAGAAGTGTTTAATAAATTAATTTTAGTTCAAAATGTCCAGTTTGGACAGTTTGAAAGATTTCTTGGTTTTATATATTATACTTTTCTCAGGAGAAAGCTAGATGTACAGACGTTTGAGAGATTTGAGGGAAGATCACGATTTGACCCAAAAACAAATAGCTAAAATACTTTCGTTTACAAACTCAGCTTATGCTAAAATTGAACGGGGTGAGCATGCCTTGACGGCAGATGTATTGGTAACTCTCTCAAACTTTTACGATGTCAGTACAGACTATCTATTGGGATTGACAGATTTTCCTGATAAAATTCGCTTTAGAAAATAATCTCCTCAATTGCATAGAGTGTGAAAATGAGGAGATTTTTTATTTGTTCTTTGACAATTGAATAGTCCAAAATGGTACTTTCCTCATTTGTGGAGCAGATTTGAATGGCTCGCCATGATAAGAGCGATTTTAAAACCATCAATAAAATAGAGCGATACTTTATATGCCATGATACAAATGATATACAATGATACTTCTGACCGTTCAGGCTGCCACCGTAAAAGAGCAGCAAGTGAAATTCTTATGATGACTTCATCAGTCATGCCATGGAGGTAAAAATATTTTTTAGGAAGGATGATGTCATGAATATAAAATATATATCTGTCGAAAATTCCATTGCAGAATGGGCCGATAAAAAAGGAATTCTAAAAAGATGGGATGGTTTAAATCAATATACATTGAACAGATGGATTAAAGAAATGCGAGAAAACAGAACATTTTCCACGTATGTAATTAACCCAACCCACAAACTTGTTTTCATTAATCTAGAAGGATTTGAAAGTTTCTTAAGATGGAAGCAAAAGCGGACAAAATAAGGAAGTCATGGTATAATATAGGATAGTTATTTATTCTATACAACAATGATTTATTTCTTTTTAAGAGTTAAGAGGAATTAAATTATGTATTATGTAACTAAAACAAATTCAAAAGGGCAACCCTTATATCAAGTGGTTGAAAAGTACAAAGATCCACTAACAGGAAAGTGGAAATCAGTAACTGTAAGTTATACTAAGAATACTAGTAGGGCGAGGAAACAAGCTGAAAGAGAGGTTCTTGATAAAATAGATAGACTAACTACTTCATTTGAAAGTCAGTTTAGCCCTGAACTGATTACAACATTTGGAGAGTTAAAAGAAAATTGGTTTCAGACTTGGTGTGTCTCTGTTAAACCACAAACAATTCAGAGAGAACTACTGGTTATAAAGCGTCTTGGGAAAATTATAGGAGATGATTTTTTGTTAGACAGGATTACTCCACTTCTGATGAAAAATAGTCTCAATAAATATTTAGAAATGTATGATGCATCGCCTTCAACAATGACTCATATAAAAAGTACTTGTAATAAGATTTTTAATCATGGTGTGTTATATAATGTCATTAAGTTTTCTCCAATGACTGCGGTAAAACTAGATATCTCACTAGAGAAAAGGCGTAAAGCAAAAGAAAGACATGATTCTAAATTTCTAGAAATCCATGAATTACATGCATTTTTTGATGTGTTACGCCAATGCAGAAATGCAAACTATTATGATCTTGCTATAGTATTGTTGCTTACAGGTATTCGAATTAGTGAAGCAGCATTTTTACCATCAGATATTGATTTTGAAAAAGGAATCTTGCATATTGATAAGGCACTTCAATATCATTGTTTAAAAGTTGAACAATTTCATTTTGATACAACTAAAACACTCAATTCAATTAGAGAAGTAGCTTTGCCTGAAGCTGCAAGCGAAGCTATTAAAAGGACAATACAGAGAAATAAAGAGTTTGATGCTTATATGGAGAAACATCCCTGTCCTGCTTTTACACATTCTGAAAGTGTATTTAGAACAGAATACGGCTCTCCAATAACATCAAGCACTTTTCGTCAAATTTTGAAACGAATAGAAGGAAAATTATTGACAAATTGTTTAAGTGACTATGGTTTTAAGTGGGTAAAACATGTTACTCCCCATTCGTTTAGGCATATGCATATTAGTTACCTTCAAAGTAATGAGATGCACATAGCAGTGAAAGATATTATGACTAGAGTAGGACACGCAAACTTTGAGACAACAATGGGCTATACACATAATATAAATCGTTCACAAGAAAATACTGTAAAAGCCTTAAATCAATTTGTAGAAAATCACAATTTCCATTTTGAAGAATTGAAAAGTTATACCTGTAAATATTCCAGAATGATTGAAAAATTCATTGAAACTAGTGATAATAGCAATAAAGTAGAATTAAGTGTTGATGAGTTCAAAGACTTGTTACATCTTAGTCCACGTTATTCACCTAAAAATATTGTTTCAAATTTACTATTAAAAATCAAAAAAGATATTGTCAAATACCATCCACAGTTTGATATAAAGATTGTGAAATCAAGTGAGAATCAAATCAGAGGTTTTTCCATTGCATGGTAGTTTTGGTGTTCGCTTGGTGTTTAGACAATAGTAAAATAAAATAGGGTCTCTAAACCCTTGCTATGAAAGGAAAAAAACTCAATGGCTACTATTCAATGGTTTCCTGGACATATGTCCAAGGCGCGTCGTCAGGTTCAGGAAAATTTAAAATTCGTTGATTTTGTGACAGTTTTAGTAGATGCACGTTTGCCCTTGTCAAGTCAAAATCCGATGCTGACGAAAATCATCGGAGATAAACCAAGACTATTGATTTTGAACAAGGCAGACCTAGCAGACCCAGCATTAACAAAAGAATGGCGTCAGCATTTTGAATCACAAGGCATTCAAACACTGGCAATCAATTCTAAAGAGCAAATTACGGTAAAAGTTGTAACGGACGCTGCTAAGAAACTCATGGCAGATAAGATTGCTCGTCAAAAGGAACGTGGGATTCAAATCGAAACCTTACGTACCATGATAATCGGTATTCCAAATGCTGGTAAATCAACACTGATGAACCGTTTGGCTGGTAAGAAAATTGCTGTAGTTGGTAATAAACCTGGTGTTACTAAGGGTCAACAATGGCTTAAAACCAATAAGGATTTGGAAATTTTGGATACTCCAGGGATTCTCTGGCCAAAATTTGAAGATGAAACTGTCGCCCTTAAACTCGCATTAACTGGAGCTATCAAAGATCAGTTGCTTCCAATGGATGAAGTGACGATTTTCGGTCTTAATTACTTTAAAACCCATTATCCCGATAAGCTTCAAGAACGTTTTAAACAAATGAATCTGGACGATGAAGCTCCTGAAATTATCATGGACATGACTCGTATCCTTGGTTTCCGTGATGATTATGATCGCTTTTACAATCTTTTCGTCAAAGAAGTTCGTGATGGAAAACTAGGTAACTATACATTAGATACATTGGAAGACCTCAATGGCAACGATTAAAGAAATAAAAGAAGAATTAGCAAAGATAACTGAACTTGAAAGTCCCTTGTTTAAGGAATTTGAAAAAGATTCTCGTTCAGGTGTACAAAAGGAAATTGAAAAGCGTAAGAAAGCCATTCAAGCTAAAATTGATGAAAATCTCCGCTTAGAAGCCATGCTTAGCTATGAAAAAGAGTTTTATGCTCAAGGTATTAGCTTAATTGCAGGTGTAGATGAAGTTGGACGTGGGCCTTTAGCTGGGCCTGTTGTTGCTGCAGCAGTCATTCTGCCAAATAATTGTAAGATAAAAGGCTTGAATGACAGTAAGAAGATTCCTAAGAGAAAACATGAGGAGATTTTTCAAGCCGTTAAAGATAAGGCTCTTGCAATCAGTATTGGCATTATGGACAATCATGTCATTGATCAAGTCAATATCTATGAAGCGACTAAACTAGCCATGAAAGAAGCTATCTCTCAGCTTGAACCTCAACCAGAACATCTTTTGATTGATGCTATGAAATTGGATTTGCCGATTTCTCAAACATCCATCATCAAAGGAGATGCGAACTCGCTTTCTATTGCCGCAGCATCGATCGTTGCTAAGGTTACCAGAGATAAGATCATGGAAAACTATGATCAGGAATTTCCAGGTTATGATTTTTCTCAAAATGCTGGTTATGGAACGGCTAAACATTTAGAAGGTTTAGAAAAGCACGGTGTTACACCCATTCATCGCACAAGCTTTGAACCGATTAAAACGATCGTTTCAGAAGCTGAAAAAGATAATTAAAGGAGAAAATTATGGAGGAACAGTCGGAAACACTTAGTTCCAAGAAAGAATTTGCCTTTGCATCTAGTACAATTCTATCTCAAGTAGGGCGAGGTATTATCGTTGGATTAGTCGTAGGCCTTATTGTTGGGTCTTTTCGGTTTTCTATTGAAAAAGGATTTCATGTCATCCAAGGGCTTTATCATGATCAAGATAATCTTGTACGTAACCTGTTGATTATCTCCCTGCTTTATCTTGTTATTTGCTGGCTTAGCGCCAAATTAACACGCTCGGAAAAAGATATCAAAGGTTCTGGTATTCCTCAAGTTGAGGCTGAGTTAAAAGGTCTCATGTCTCTCAACTGGTGGAGTGTGCTATGGAAGAAATATGTTCTTGGTATTCTCGCAATTGCGAGTGGACTCATGTTAGGGCGTGAAGGTCCAAGTATTCAACTAGGTGCTGTTGGAGGTAAAGGAATTGCTAAGTGGCTCAAGTCTAGCCCTGTCGAAGAACGTTCTTTAATCGCGAGTGGAGCTGCTGCTGGACTTGCTGCAGCCTTTAACGCTCCAATAGCAGGTCTGCTTTTTGTAGTAGAAGAAGTTTACCATCATTTTTCAAGATTTTTCTGGGTATCTACTTTGGCAGCTAGTCTGGTAGCAAACTTTGTTTCTCTTCTCATCTTTGGCTTAACACCCGTTCTGGATATGCCAGATGATATCCCTCTCATGAGCTTGAATCAATATTGGATTTATCTGGTGATGGGAATTTTTCTTGGGCTCTCAGGTTTTCTTTATGAAAAAGCCGTTCTGAATGTCGGAAAAGTTTATGATTGGATTGGCCAAAAGGTTCACATTGATAAAGCATATCATCCGATCTTTGCCTTTATTCTTATTATTCCAGTAGGAATTTTTCTACCTCAAATACTTGGTGGGGGCAATCAGGTTGTCTTATCCTTAACAGAACAAGATTATAGTTTTCAAATTCTCTTAATTTACTTCATCATTCGCTTTATCTGGAGCATGATTAGTTACGGAAGTGGACTGCCAGGTGGTATTTTCTTACCGATTTTAGCATTAGGATCCTTACTTGGTGCCCTAGTAGGCGTTATTTGTGTCAATCTTGGACTTGTTAGCCAGCAGCAATTTCCTATCTTTGTTATCCTTGGAATGAGTGGTTATTTTGGGGCTATCTCAAAAGCACCTTTGACAGCTATGATTCTTGTGACTGAAATGGTTGGTGACATCCGAAATCTCATGCCTTTAGGGATGGTTACCCTAGTAGCTTACATCGTCATGGATTTGCTCAAAGGGGCACCGGTTTATGAAGCCATGCTGGAGAAAATGCTACCTGAATCAGCAACTGATGATGGAGAAGTTACACTGATAGAAATTCCGGTTTCAGACAAAATAGCTGGAAAACAAGTACACGAACTCAATTTACCTCATAATGTGCTTATCACAACCCAGGTACATAATGGTAAGAGTAAGACAGTTAATGGATCTACAAGGATGTATCTAGGTGATATGATTCATCTCGTAATTCCAAAAAGTGAAATTGGAAAAGTGAAAGATTTGCTTTTATAGCAGTATTTGTTTACATAATTTATGTTATGTTGTATCTGTTGATGATTTAAGAAAAATTCTTTTCAGATTTATTTGACCCGACAGATTCTTATAGATGAAAACTATATAAAAACAAAATCTCGGTCTCTAGATGATGAGATCGAGTTTTTATATTATATTCGAATAGACTGAAGAAGATTAGAAATTTTAAAACGATAAGTTCAATGAAGCAATGAATTACCAAATTTTAAGCGATTTTTCCATTATATAGCAAAACTAAAAGTTTATGTACAATCGACTTAACATGAACTAAACCATTGATATAACTGAATTAGAAACATAAAGTACATTCTTTAAAAAGTGTACTTTATGTTTGTTTTGTACATTATTCTGGAGTGGTATTTTGCAAGAACACTTTGTACAGTTTAAAAAAATATAGATAAATAAAAACACTCTAAATTTCATTAAATTGATATTAGAGTGTTTTTTTATTGTCAAAATGTACATTTGAAATATTTTTAGTTTTCACTTAAATAAAGTACATTTTCACCTGAATTGAGAGTAGTAAAAAATTCCAGTGTTCACTTAAATAAAGTACATAATTGAGTATAATTGGCTTAAAAATTTTTTTGGTTATGTGTTTTTACTAAGACAATCCGATAAAAACTAAAAGTTTATGTACAATTGACTAAACAAGACTTAAACCATTGATATAACTGAATTAGAAGCATAAAGTACATTATTTAAAAAGTGTACTTTATTTTTGTTTTGTACATTATTTTGGAGTGGTATTTTGTATGTTTTGTAGTACGTAATATTCTCTAATCTAAGAAATTGATTTGTACATTTTTTACTCTAATTGGTGTAGAAGAAGTGGTGGTTCAATTGTACATTTTATTTAAAATATTTATGGTTATAAGATTAGTATTCGAAGCATAAATAAAGTAGATACAGTGGTATAATAGTGTCAAAAGACTTTCAGGAGAAATGAGATGAGATCGCATACAGTTATTCTAGGCGCTGGTGCTACTATTGCAGCAATACCAGATGGTGATAAAAACGGCAAAAGTTCTTCAGTTATGAATGGATTGCTAAAAAAACTAAATTTAGAAGAAATTCTTGCTGGTGTTGAATTACAGACAAAGAGCGAAAATTTAGAGGATATCTACTCAGAATTATTTGAGAGAGAAGAGTGCTCCGAAATAGTTAGAAAGCTAGAAGAAAGACTCTATGATTATTTTGCTTCGTTGGAGTTACCTGATGAACCAACAATTTATGATTTTTTAATATTAAGTTTAACTAATAAAGATTGTATAGCTACGTTTAATTGGGACCCTTTACTTATACAGGCTTATATTCGCTGCTCAAAAATTACTCTGAACTTGCCAAAAATTCTTTGTTTACATGGGAATGTAGCTGTTGGGTTTTGTGAAGAACATATTGAGTTTGGAGGAGTAGATTGCTACTGCCCAACATGTTATAAAAAATTAAATCCAACAAAATTATTGTATCCCGTAAAAAACAAAGACTATTCTTCCGATGGATACATAAATTGGTGTTGGAAAGCATTAGATTACTTTGTCGATCATTCATATATGTTAACTATTTTTGGATACAGTGCTCCTAAGAGCGATGTAGATGCTGTTAATTTAATGAAAAAAGCATGGGGAAATATTGAAGACCGACCACTTGAAGAAGTTTCCGTAATAGATATTGTAGACGAAGAGACTATGCTAAATACATGGAAAGACTTTATTCATAGCCATCATTATAGGTATTCAAATTCATTTTTTGATTCTTACTTAGCAAAATTTCCAAGAAGAACTTGTGAAACTGTATTTGCAACATTTTCATTAAATGTTCCTTCTGATGGTAGTAGAGGTTTTAAAGAGAATTTTAATTGGGACATGATAAAAGAGTTTTTATCTGATATGTTAGTTGAAGAACAGGAAAATAAAGGAAAATCAAATTTAAAATCGAAATATTTAGTTTGGGGTGAAGATGTTAACAAATAATCCAATTAATCATAGTGTACTTAAATTGTCAATGGATTTCGATAATGCTTTTAAACATAAAAATATAGAGGAAATCTATAGACTAATAGAATTTGGAAAAAATATGGAAAATACTATTGATGATATTTCCAAAATTCAATTATTTTATTCTATTGGAACAGCATACGCTGATATATTTGAACTAAGTGATAACTTAGTTTTCAACATAGATACCGATTTTACAGTTCAACAAATTTATTACTTTAGAAAAGCTATAGAAATTTCAAATAACGCTGATATAAATTCTGAGAACAGTAGGTTTGTTTTCCCATTATTATGTTCACTATACACCAATTACGCGAATCTATTAGATGCTTGTGGTAGAAAGCAGTTAGCTATTAAGATGTATTGTAAATGTATACAAATCAATCCAAGATTCACAATGGCTAGTGGTAACTTGGCTATTTGTCTAGATCATTATCGTAATTTTTTGAATGATAACGAACACCTCCACTTTATTAAAAAAATTAAAAATTTAATAGAAACAAGCATAACTGTTTCAGATCCAAACAGAGTTGATTATGCAGAAAAGCGATTTATTGAACTTTACGAACAATATCTTAATTATAAAGACTTAGATGAATGCTCTTGTAAAGACATCGATTATAATCCTAATTCAAAAAAGTATCGCGAATGGTGTTGGAACAACGGGCTGTATCTTAATCCACTTAATGACTTACAAGCTGACGATATAAATAGATATGATGATAATCTTTTACTACCAAGTTTATTATTTCAATCGGATAAAGATTTAAACAAATATATTTCTATGTTTAATCAAATTAAGCAAGAATATGTTTATGCGCGTTATCTCTGTTTTAATAGCATTGAGAGTGATTCGGTTCATTATGCTGACGAGAATGTTAATCTTATTGATTGTCTAGACTATGTACAATACTCTGTCAGAGTTGAAGGTTTAAAAGCGGCTTTCAAAACACTATATTCATTATTAGATAAAGTTGCAATGTTTATAAATGAATATTATTCTCTAAAAATTGAGACTAGACAAGTAAGTTTTCATTCAATTTGGAGGTCTAATAGCGATTTAAATAAATGTTTGGATAAGAACATTGGTCTGTCATCTATATTTTGGATAGCGAAAGATTTTGATAATGGTGATAATTCTTTAACAGCTAATCCAAACTCAAAGCGATTGAAAATTATTAGAAATTATTTAGAGCATAGGTTTACTAATATAACATTAAATTTTTTTGATGGAAGTGTAGATAATAACGAAAGTAGATTATATCTAACTGAATTTGAATTGAAAGAGTGTACATTAGATTTATTAAATCTTGTAAGAGAAGTTATTTTTTCACTCAAAAATGCCATTCAAATAAGTGAAAATGAAAAACAATCTACTCTAAGCAGTGAAGTTGCTTTAATTCCGATAAATTATGAAGAAGTAGATTTGGAAGATAAATTATAGCATTGAGCATACAATTTATAGTCGTTATAAAAAGCAATAGTCTAAATTAATTTAACTAATCGACTTAACTAGAGCTAAACCATTGATAAAACTGAATTAGAAGGATAAAGTACACTCATTAAGCAGTGTACTTTATTTTTGTTTTGTACATTATTTGTTGATTGCTTAATCAATACTACATCTCTATCAGGCAATTCAGACTCCATTTAGTCCTCTAAAACCCATGTTGAGGCAGCATCACTGCTTGTACGAGCTTAGAAAAAATGTTAACGAAAAAGCCCTGGTGTCAAGGTTTTTTTGGTATCCTCAAAAAGGTAATTTTATAATTGACAATTTGTCAGTAGAGTAGTATAATTTATAAACAGGAGGAATAAAATGCGAGATGTAAAAGATCCGGAAATTCGACGGGCTGAGATTATGGACGCTGCTATGCTCCTCTTTATGGAGAAAGGATATGCGAACACAACAACTCAGGATATAGTCGATAAGGTAAATATATCACGAGGTTTGCTATACTATCACTTTAAGAATAAAGAAGATATTCTGTATTGTCTCGTGGAACGATATTCAGAGAAATTATTGAGTGATATTCACGTGATTGTCTATGATGATGACAAAACTGCTATTGAAAAAACAAGAGCCTTTATAGATGCCACAATAATCTCTACAGATAACGTTTCAGCGGAAGGAACTGAGTTACAAAAGACGGTTGATCTTGAAGAAAATCGTTATATGTTAGATAAGTTATCTCATAAGCTCATTGAAAAACTGACTATATATTTTGAGAGGATAATAAATCAAGGCATCTCAGAAAAAGTATTTTCTGTAAAATATCCATCAGAAACAGCAGAATTTCTGATGACAGCCTATGTTTTTGTTTCAAATAACATAGGTATAAAAACTTCAAAGAAAGAAACTGTCAAAGATTACTTGAATGCATTTAAGATAATGCTGGAACAAAATCTAAATACAAAAGAACTCTTTAGCAATTAAAAAAAGATAGAATGTTTGTAAAGAGAACTATGTACCGATAGCTAAATCAAAACAAGCTATCGGTATTATTTCAAAATATGACTGACAAATTGTCAATGGAGACGAAAATATGTTAGAGATAAAGAATTTTAGTAAAAGTTATGGGGATAAGAAGGTTGTGGATAACCTGTCTATTTCAGTACAGCCTGGAGATATTTATGGTTTTATTGGAGCAAATGGTGCGGGAAAAACATCAACGATAAAGGCAGTTGTCGGTATCCATGATTTTGAAGAAGGAAGTATAATTATCAACGGTCATTCTATTAAAGAAGAACCTGTTATTTGTAAAAAAATGATGGCGTATATCCCAGATAATCCAGATTTGTATGAACATATGACAGGACTTCAATATATTAATTTTATTGCTGACTTGTTTGAAATTCCTACAAAAATACGCAAGGAGAGAATACAAAAATACGGTGATTTATTTGATATGACTGAGCATCTTTCGGGGATTATTTCTTCATATTCACATGGAATGAAGCAACGAACAGCCATTATTTCTGCACTTGTACATTCTCCCAAACTGTTGATTTTAGATGAACCTTTTGTTGGGCTAGATCCCAAAGCAACTTTCCTACTAAAGAAAATTATGCATGAGTGTGTTTCAGATGGAGGTGCTATTTTCTTTTCAACCCATGTATTGGATGTTGCGGAAAAATTATGTAATAAGATTGCCATTATCAAAAATGGAAAGTTAATTGCAAGTGGCAATACGGGAGACGTCAAAGGTGATGAATCATTGGAGGCATTTTTCATGGAGGTGCAGAACAATGAGTAACATTTGGATACTGCTTAAAGCGCAATTGATTAATTTCTTTCCTATTAATGAGATTAGAGATTCACGAAATAAAAAACAAAGTTCAATGGCTATTGCGAGTTTTGGCATAATAACTCTTTCCTTATTTTGCTTTGTTTATAATATAATAACAGCGAAAACATTGGTACACGTCGGACAGCAGAACTTGATTCCAGCATATATGGTCTCTGTCTCAAGTTTTTCAATATTATTTTTTACAGTATTTTATTCGAATGGCATTTTATTTGGCAGTCGAGATATGGAAATTCTCCAATCCTTACCTGTTAAAAGTTCGTATATTATCACCAGCAAGTTTATGTTTATGTACTTATTGAATTTTTTAATAGGCTTGATATTTATGCTCCCGGGTGGAATTGTATGGAGCTTGAACGGAAGTTTAAACCTCCTACAGATTATATTGTATTTTACTTCTATAATTTTTGTCCCTTTGATTCCTATGTGTATAGCGGCATGCATGGGACTCGTTATTGTTTTCGCTTCATCTTTTTTTAAAAGAAAAAATGTTATCTCTCTTATTTTTTCATTTGCGATGCTAGGTATAATTGGATATTTTGCATTATCAGCTTTGCAATCAGGTGATGAAAGTAGTATTGGGGTTACTCTGGCTAAGCAAATTACTAGACTGTATCCAATTTCTAGACTATTTATGTCATACTACAATTTTCCAATGTACTATGGGATGGGATTTTATATAGTTCTTTCAATAGTCGTCTTTTATCTATTTGTCAAAATTGCTTCGTTGAAGTATGGACTACTTAATACACTTGCCAATACAAAATCAAGTTATGCTAATGACAAAGTATCTTATGAAAGAAAATCGGTATTTTTTTCCTTGTATCAAAAAGAGCTTGGACGATTTTTAAGTTCTTATATGGCAGTCTTGAATGCTGGGCTTGGAGTAATTCTTTTATGTGTCTTTAGTATATGTTTCCTTTTTAATTCTGTAGGTCAAATAGGAAATTCTGCAGGAATTGAAAATATAAATGAGTATCTTTCAAACTTAGCTCCCGTCTTTATTGCATCTATGCTTTCACTCAGTTGTCCAGCAGCTTCATCTATATCTTTAGAAGGTAAAAATATTTGGATTTTGAAAAGTTCTCCAGTTGAAGTGAAAACGATTTTAAATGCTAAGATAGCTGTCAACCTTACACTTCATTTGATTGGATATATGATTTCTGTATCTGTATTTATGCTGAAACTTGATATGAATCCTATTCAAGTTATGAATCTAGTTATTGTTCCCATATGTTACTCCCTTTTTATAATGGTAATCGGAATTTCATTAAATAAAAAATATCCTAACTATGATTGGGACAGTGAGATGATAGTTGTCAAACAAAGTCTTCCTGTTATTGTAACTGGAATTATTAGTATGATTACGCTTATTACGCCTATTTTGCTTAATTGGTTTTTTAATCTTCCGATTATATTTGTTTTGCAAGCAGTATCAGTAATTTTACTGGCTATTTCGTTTAGAGTTTATATAAAAATGACCAAGTTAAATTTTATCTAGTTAAAGGAGGAAAATAAGATGAAAAATAGACTGTTAAAAGATATTTTGGTTTTGTTGGGAATGATGGTCATCATAGTCATTATTTGTGGATTTCTCCCTGAGAAAGTTCCTATTCATTTCAATGCAAAAGGAGTAGCAGATATGTTTGCAAATAAATACTATCTTCTACTAGCTACAGCCATCCCTTATTCTGCATATTGGAAGTTTGTTAGGGAAAGTAATAATAAAAAGATTAAATGAAACACCATCTATATTTACAAATTGCATCAAAATTAAGAACGACTATTTTAAGAGGTGATTATGCACCTGAACAACAAATTCCTTCAATAAGGAGATTAGCAGAAAACGAGAAGTGTAATCCGGCAACTGTCCAAAAAGCAATGAAAGTTCTCGAAGAACAGAATTTGGTTACTAGCTGTGGAACATTAGGATATTTTGTCATAGCAAGCGAGCAAGAAATAAAAGAGATAAGATATCAAGAATCTAACAAGCTAGTTAAAATTTTGTTTGAAAAACTTGGTGAGCTAGGCTTTTCAGAAGATGAGATTGTCAATTTATTTTTTAGAAAAGATGCTTAGAAGAAGTTGAATGGAATTTTATTAGGATTATTTGTGAAAGTATAGAAAAGCCTTGATTTTAAGGCTTTTTTCATTTTCCAATAAAGAACTTGACATTATTAGTTACTTCCACTACAATAGAATTACATACCATCGGTATGATAGAAAGGGACTAAAATGGCAAGGAATAGAAACTCACATGAAACTAGAAAAAAAATACTAGAGGTCTCCAAAAATTTATTTTTAGAAAAAGGATTTGATAATACGTCAATACAAGATATCATTGATGGCTTAGGTGGATTGACGAAAGGTGTTATCTATCATCATTTTGAGTCTAAATATGATATCCTACAAACAATCATTAGCGAAAATAATCAAGAAATTTTAAATTATAATTGGAGAGGAAATACTGGATTAGAAAAGATACAAAATTCTTTGATGGACTCTTTCTCTAATTTTGAACACCAAAGGCTCGTTTACTCTGCTTCAATTATGCTAAGAAGTCCACGTTTGTTAGGAGAGCAGTATCTAGGTCTATTTTCTGATTTTTTACCGGAAATTAGAGAAAAAGTTTACGAAGGTGTTGAAGATGGGTCTATTAAAACAGACTATCCAGAAGAGCTAGCAGATTTAATTGTTTTGACTCTAAATATTTGGATTGGTTTTCAAATTTCCGTTTTTTCATTAGTAGAATTAAAGCGTAAAATGAATTTCATTAAACTTACTTTTGAAGGTCTAGGGGTACAGTTAATTTCTGATGAAATGATGGAGGTTATTTTCAACTTATTTGATCACTTAAAAAATAGTAAATAAGTAGTCCTATGACATTCTTGTTAATACTAATTTCTATTTATGTATTATTAATTGAATAAATTATCTTACATAATTGATAATTAAAAAATAACATACTTTAAGTGTGTTATTAAAAATCTATTATACATACCACAGGTATGTTTGTTTTTTAGTATATACATACCGATAGTATGTATAGTGATATTGTTTTAAAAATAAGCTTATTTTTAAATATTTGTTGAGATTAGTTTGAATAGTTTATTCTTTATTTACACTTCGGAGGAAAGAATCTATGTTGTCGCTTATTAAAATTGAATTAAATAAAGTTTCTAAATCTAAATTATTTTTAGCCTGGTTGTGTACTATATTTATAGTGTTAGGTATTACAGCAATCATTATTATGGGGTTAGGTACTGACAATAAACTAGGAGAATTCACTGGACAGGATTCTAATCTTATTAGAATTACTGGGAAATGGGAAGGTTGGGCAATTGTAGCATCATTGTTTTCATCTTTATTTACAAAATCAGCATTTTTGATTTTCGAATCTTATTTATTATCTACGATTATTATTGATGAATTTAAACGAAGAACAATTTTTCAGTTGTTTTCTTACCCTATTTCTAAAATAAAGTTACTTTGGGGAAAAATTCTTTCAGTCATTCTAATAGCATTTATTGCCCATTTTTCTGCACATTTAGTGATTCAATTATTTATTAGATTCATGGCTGTTGTAACTGAATCTAGTTATATCCCTCTAGCTAGTCAATTAATTAACTTAGCTGGAATAACGTTTGCAATAGTACTAATAGGGTTACTACCATTTGTTTTAGGTATGATTAAACATTCAACAGCTATAACAATGCTTTCAGGACTTGGTTTAGCAGCATTACTTTCAAATGTAAGTCCAGGAAGTTTATCTAATAATATTGCTGATAACTTATTCTTTTTGATATTTGCAAGTTTCATAAGTTTAATGATTACTTCATTTTCAATTTATAATATTTCAAGACAAGATATTAGTATCAAGTAGCATAGATGAATTTGATTGAAGGAATGTGATAATTCCTTGATGATTTCTATAAAAAAGAGACTGTATAAGTTGGTATTTATGCTCCGGAAGAAAAATTCTTGCATTTAAAGCTGGATAAAGAAAGAGAGATAGAAATGAGAAATATTGTTGAAATAAAAGAAGTTTTTAAAACAATTGATAAGGAAGAAGTTTTAAGTGGTATTAACCTTCAAATTGCTGAAGGAGAAATCTATGGTTTTTTAGGACCGAATGGTGCTGGAAAAACAACGTTAATGAAATGTATGTTAACCTTATCAACAATTACATCAGGTAGTATTGAAATTTTTGGGAAAAATCTACAAGAACACAGAGAAGAAATCCTAAGTCAGATTGGAAGTATTATTGAATCACCAATTTTTTATGATAACTGCACTGCAAAAGAAATTTTGGAAATTCACGCTCAGTATATGGGGAAAAATATTATTGAATCAGATATAATAAGAGCCTTAAGAATGGTCGGATTAAAAAATACGACTAAAAAAGTAAAAGATTTTTCGTTAGGAATGAGGCAAAGGCTTGGTTTAGCTCGTGCCTTTCTAACAAAACCTAAATTGTTAATTTTAGATGAGCCAATCAATGGTTTAGATCCAATAGGAATTCAAGAAATTCGAAATCTTTTGTTGTCGCTTTCTAAGGAGCATGGAATTACAATACTAATATCGAGTCATATATTATCGGAAATTTCACAGATAGCAGATAAAATTGGTTTTATCAAAAATGGAAAAATTGTAGAACAGGTCTCTATGAAAGAGATTAGGAGAGAGAATATTGACTTAGAAGAATATTTTATGTCACATTTTCTAAATTAAATTAAGAATTATGAGGTAGATTAAGGATGAAACAATTGATAAAGAACCATCAGAAGGCTTTTTATGCTTTCATGATATTTAATATACTGGTCCCTTTAACTAATATTGCTTTTGCTTATGCTATTAAAGGTATTATTGATAGTGGCATGTCTCAAAATAAAGAAGCCTTAACTCAAGCGGTACTAGTAGGAGCTATTGTTATTTTCATATATGCAGGGCTCAACTTTATATCTCTTCGATTGAAAAATAAACTTGTTAGGCAAATCATGTCAAGATACAAAAATAAGGTGTTCCAATCTATTTTAGATAGGGATTATAGAGACTTTTCTAAAGAAAAATCAGGGAAATTTATTTCTGTATTAACCGAAAATATGAAGAAAATTGAGCAAGATTATCTACACCAGTATTTTAATATTTCAAAAAACCTTTCCTTAATGATTTTTTCGCTCCTAGCTATGTTTATAGGTAATTGGTATTTGACCTTATTGGTTATCATTGCTAGCATTATTCCAATGATGATTTCTGGATTCATTGGACAAAAATCAGCTTATCTTCAAAAGAGTGCCATGATTGCCGATCAGAAGTATTTAGCTAAGGTTAAAGATATTTTAGCAGGGTTTCTAGTTATAAAAAGTTTTAATGTGAAAGAGGCTATCCGTCAAGATTACAGAAATGAAAGCGAAAAATTGGATGAGATATATTTTATGAAAGGAAAATTTGATGTCTTAGCTAATGTTATTTCGCAGCTTTCGGGGATGATTGTTTTTTTAGTAGCCTTTGGTGGAGGAATGTATCTTGTTTTTAATGGCTATACCACAATTGGAAGTGTAACAGCTATTGTTCAACTGGTCAATTTTGTAGTAATGCCACTAAATGAAGTTGGTATGGGAATGAGTAAATTCCGTGAAGGTCAGGCAACACTAGATGCATTTGAGGTAAAAGATGTAATCGAACTTCAAACTGGTAAAACGAAAGAATATTTCGATGATGTTATTTCTTTTTCAAATATAGATTTTTCTTATCCTAATACTGAAGAAAAGATTTTTAATCATTTATCTTTGAAGATTCAAAAAGGGGAAAAAATTGCAATTGTAGGAATGTCAGGGAGTGGGAAATCAACTTTGCTCAATCTATTGCTGCGTTTTTATGATGTAACAAGTGGACATATTTCAATTGATAATCAAGATATACAAGCTATTTCAGCAGAGAGTCTTTATAACTTGATGACGATTGTTCAGCAAGATATTTATATCTTTGATGATACTTTAAGAGCAAATATTACTCTTAATCAATCCTTCACTGATGAGGAAATAAAGAAAGCTGTACAGCAGTCAGGTTTAGAAAGTTATGTTTTAGAAAATGAATTAGGTCTACAAGCTTTATGTGGAGAGAATGGATCAAATTTATCTGGCGGACAAAAACAAAGAGTTAGTATTGCGCGCGCCTTGATTCGAAAAACACCAATCTTATTATTGGATGAGGCTACTTCATCTTTGGATAATCAAGTAACTACTGAAATTGAAAGTTCAATCTTGGATATTCAAAATTTGACTGCACTTGTAGTAACCCACAAGTTGAATGAGAACATTTTGAAAAAATACGATAGAATTCTCTTTATGAAAGCAGGCGTCATTGTTGAAGTTGGTTCTTTTTGTGACTTGATGGATAGGAGAGGTGAGTTTTATAAGTTGTTTGAGTTGAGTGTGTAATTCTCTTTCATTTTATAGTATAATTTTATAAAACACTCTATCCTTTTCGTGCTATAATATATAAGCTTGCTAGCACCACCTGAGGAGAAATCATGAGGGATATTCTCAGTTGAATAAGTAAGAGTATAATCTACATCTCCAAAGTAGGAGTGGCCAGTTCCAGCAGAAAGACCTTCATAGGTTTTATAACTGAATAGATCGACTACTTTGTTGTCGAATTTTTCCTGTTCTTCAAGTAATCCTGAGGAATAGACGACAACTTTAAAATCAAATAAGCTAAAAACGCTCTAAAATCATTAAATTGATATAAAAGTGTTTTTTATTGTCAAAATATACAATTGAAAAAATTTCCAGTTTTTTTAAAATCACTATCTCAGATGACAATTTAATCAAAATATGATATAATACAGAAAAAGTAAAAATAACAAAAGTAACTTACAAAAGTAAAAGAAAAAAAGTAAATAGATAGCCACGGCGGATATTCCTTTCATCGTTTAGAAGGAGTTGCTGTGGTTATCGTTGTTGCTGAGCTAATTAATTGCTCTGATTACTTAGATGAAGTTACTTTTGTTATTGAATTAATTTAAATAATAATAACGATCAATGAAAGTACTCATCGATATTCCCTTTATGCAGTTTAGAGCACAAAGGAAAATGGTACTGATTTGATCGTTTTTTTGTGTATTGACATCCTAAAATCCAGTCAGAACCTTCAGTCATATTAAACAAGGAGATAACATGAGATTTGTTGTATATAAACATTCACTGGTTTTAGGTGATAACAACATCGTGACAAAGCAATTTATCGTTCTGAAGCACGATGACGGCAACTTACAATTTACTGATTTTCATCGTTATGTTAAATCTACTTCAAGAATCAAGTCGATTTCAGATGATGGGAATAAACGCTTTTCTTACGTTGTTAAGTTTCTAAATTTTATATTTGGTACTTCTGGACTTAAAAGTATAGATCAACTTACACTTGAAATGGTTAGAGAATTTTTTACGCTTTATGGATTATCTCAGTTACCAGGAGATAGAGGAAAAAGAAAGAAAAGCACCGTTGAAAAATGCGTAAATGCAGTTCTTGACTTCTTAACTCTTTATTTAAGTGAGCGAGAGGGAAAGGCTAAGTTAAAAGCAGAAGAATTGTATGCTACGACAACTTTTACGAATAGTAGAGGACGGGTTATAAAACGTAAAGAACCAAATTTTGAAATATACGTAGATGATAGCAACACTGAGAAAGCTATTTTTCGTGATATGCCAAATAGTGCTTTTGAGATGTTATTTTCTCACATAGCACACTATCATAAAGATCTACTCATGGTTGTGGCCTTGGGAGCCTTTGTTGGCTTAAGACCATCAGAAGCATGCAATGTAAGACGTGAAGATAGTCCTCTAGGGCCAGGTATTTTGTTTCACCAAAGTGATGGGCAAGTATTTAAGATTGAGATCGATCTACGAAAAGAAATACCTCTCCGAAGCGATTTAAAGCCAACTGGACGGATTAAAAAGGAAAGACTTCAAGCAGTACCTTATATCTTTCTGGAGGTCTTTTTAGACACTTATAATGACTATATGACTTATCTGGAAGGTAAGAAGTATGAGAAGGATTATGGACCTTTAAATCTTAACAGACGAGGAAAAGCATTATCATACGATGTATACTATCAACGATTTCGTAAGATTATTCGCGACGAAATGATCCCAATCTTCTTAAAATCTGATGATGCAGAGGTTGTCTTTTTTGGGCAGCTTTTGCAGGAGCATAATATTTCCCCACATATTTTCAGACACTGGTACACGACACAGTTAGTATTATCTGGGGTTTCTGAAATCAGTGAGCTTATGTCAGCAAGAGGTGATAAATCGCCTGAGAGTGCTTGGGTTTATCTACAAAACAAAGGAGAAATCGCAAAACAATATGGTCAAGTTAATAATGGTGTTTTTGACTATATGAATTGGCGAGCAAATGAACTTTTTGGTGATAAGTTAGAAAGGTAATGTATGACTTATTCAATTAAATCTTTAATCGAAAATCTGTTAAGTGAACTCGGAAAAAACGATACACAGTATAAAGGAAAAATTAGTCAGTTTTTAGTTGATAACAATTGGTTTAATATAGAGATTGATTTGGATAACTATTCCATCTCAGATAAAGATGCTCAATTATTAATAGAAAAAATAACCAATTATCTTCTTGGACCAACTGGTTTAGCAGGAATTCAGCCTATATTTAAACAAAAATTCCCATTAACTTACAAATATTTTCAGCAATACTCAGAAGATAGCAACTTATCTAAGGAAAACATGTTTTATGTTCAAGATTTTCTTGCTTTTTATCTTAAAAGAGATTTATTTCTCTGTAATGATAATGAGATTGAATTGTTGGTTGAAGAAGCAGTATATGCACTTGAAAAGCAAAAAGGCGAAGTTTTTATTGATTTTTTAAAGTGGTTAATGAATAAAATGAGATGTAACTATCACAAAAGATATGAATTTACACCTCGATACACATTAGAACAGGAGACTAACGCTTATGAGTTAGACGAATATTTAGAATTACTGTATTTTCTTTTTAATGACAATTACATTAGAAAAGAAGATATGCTTTATAAAGCAGCAATCTCAAAAGACTACGCAGATACCTGGCTATTTCTAGCACTTCATTTTATATGTGCGCTACGTGGAACAGATTTAGAACAACTTGGACATCCACAACTTCCTAGAACACCGAAAGAAGTTCTAAAATCAGTTAGAAGTGGTAATTGGAGTAGCAGTGAGGCAAGAAGAACTCTTTTAAGTATTACAACTCGTTTAACTTATTTAAATATTACTCCAAACAAAACAAAGCGAACTAAAAATATTAGTCAGATTAAATTTCAGGTCCCTGAGAGTTGTCAGGTATTGATTGGAACGTTGTTGGCTATCTGTGAAGCTCATTATCAGTTGAATAAAGATAATAATGATGAACCTTTAATTCGACAAATAAAAGAATATAAACGAATTAATCGATATATGGGGAAAGAAATTGGAGACTTATTTCTTGAAAGGAATTTTAGTTCTAGATCTGCAAATAAATCCTATCTTCAAACTGTTGCCATGTTAGCAGATGATGTTTTGCAAGAAAAATCTGAGTTAAATATTAAAGGCTATTTTTTAGCCGCATTAGCCCGTAGCCATAAAGGTTCATTCGATGAATTTGCACAAACTACAACAACGTACCTAAAAGATGCCCAACTAAGCCAGCTTAAACCAGAAATGGTTGCGAGAGAACTATTTGAACGAGGTGTTTTATCTATGATTCCATCAATGATCCTGACGATTGTAACTAGAGGAAAGTATAAAGAATTAAGTCCTAGTCAACAGACTCAGATGATTAAACAGTTAGATTTGACACCAAATGAGATTGAAAAAACATTGGCTTTAAGCATTCAGGCAGAAGTGAAATCGCAAAAGGCATTAAAGATTTTGGTAGAAGAAGAAGCAGAGCCTAATCAACTTCTTACTATTTGTCATCGTATAGGAAACGGTGAAGCCTTCTCAAAACAAGGTGAAAGCATGTGTCTTTTATCTGCGCTTGGAAAGATTTGTCCATATGACGATAGGCAACATTGCATCGGTTGTCATTATGAATTACAAACGAAATCTACTTTATTGTTATTAGTAGGAGAATTCAATCGTTTGAACAAACAATACTCTAGAGTTCGAACTGATTTAGAAAAAGGTAAAATTTGGAGTATTTTAGAAGAACAAATAAAACCTTGTTTAACTGAAATGTTGCAAGCTTTATGCGAGCAATATGGAGATGACGTGTTACATGATTACGAAGAAATAATAAAGGAGTTAATAAATTGAACAATCAAGCTAAACTTTTTAAAATTGAAAATTATTTTGAAACTTTTGACCGTGATTGTGTTCTGCGAGCAAAAGAAGTTTTCGATGACTATTTTGATAAAGGAATTATTCTAAGTTACGATTTTGATCATAAGAAATGGGAAACTACAAATGAATATGCCAATATTAGCCTGTTTTTTAACATTTCTGAATTTCAATATAGGAGATTTTATCAATCAATTTTTCAGTTGCCTTATAAGGAATTTATCGATTACTTAAAAAGTTTTATTGTTTTCTCAATGAAACAACATGTTTTAAAAACTTTACAGCTATTTCTAATGGATATTAAACAAATTATTAAAAATACAACCAAAGATACGTTTTTAGATTTAGAAAATATTTCTGTAAAATTTCCTGGTTTATGTATTGACTTTTTCTCAAATCTTCCCTGTTCAGATGATAGTCAACTAAATCAACTATTGGAGCAATTAGATAATAAATTAACTATCAACCTTCAAAAAAAGCAGAGGTCAAAACAGCAAAGACAATTAGCGCAATTTCAATCCTATTTTACTTTTAATGACATTTTAAATGATTATTGGTCTCAAACATTATCTAAGAAAGAACGTCTATTTTATTATCCATTGTATCTCTGGTGGCAGATTACAGCAATTTTACCTTTAAGGCCAAGAGAATTTCTTTTAATACAAAGAAACTGTTTAACCGAGAAAGATGGAAAATATTTTCTTACATTAAGGAGAAATATAATCAAAGGAAGGGATCGACTTGTTGCACATAAAATTTCTGAAGATTATACTTTGAATACTTATGAAATTACTAATTCATTAGCTTCTGAAATAAAGACTTACCTCAAACTTACGGAAAATGATAATTCTACTAAATTAGATACATTATTTGTGACTGATCCTCATTATAACCGTTGGGGTCGTCGAACAGGTGTTAATAACCGATTTTTAACTTACACTAATCTCAATACTATTTTGAGGTATTTTTTTAATGAGATTATTTCTCAAAAATACGGTTATCAAGTTAATTATTTTAGTTTTCCAGCTAGATTAGATGAAAACGAGATTAATTTGATTCATATTGGGGATACGAGACACATTGCAATGATCAATTTAATTGCAGAAGGGGCTAGTCCTGTTACAGCTATGCTTTTAGCTGGTCATGAAGATGTGACAACTTCATCTCACTATTTTTCAAATTTAAGCCAATTTATTGAATGTCGTAGTTATCAAATGTATCGTAAACTAACGAGTAAGAATACGAATTACACCATAAGTAAGAGACAGCCATTTTATACAGCACAAGGACAATACATCACTTTAGAAAATAAAGGACGGTGTTACTCACCCCGCTTTGCGAAAGGTGATTATTCAGATTGTCTGAAAGTTATTAGTGAGCATGCAGAACTAGGTGCTTGTACGAGCTGCCCTTTTTACCGTAAAGCAGGTAAAGATTATTTTTCAATGGATAAAACATTTAAAAAGTCAGTTGATGAAAAAGCTATGGTTGTAGATGAAGCGATTAGAAAAGTTAGGCAAGGGAAAGGTCATATTGAAGATATTGGAGAAGCTTTGTTGAAATTAAAAACAGTTAGCAATACCTATCAAGATTACTTAAATGCTAAACAACTATCTTTAGAGGAGAATAAGTCTAATGGCTAGAAAGAAATCAATTTCTGATGATGAATTGATTCATTTGTTTGAACAGTATTTAATTTCCCAGTGTTCCTGTGATTTAAGCTTGGTAAAAATCCCTTGGTTTGGTGACTATGTTAGGAATAATGGCTATCAAAATGTTGCGAATACAACCATTAGACGTAATAAAAGATTCAGGGATTTTTTAAAAGAAAGTGAAATTAAATACCAAGATGAAAATTATGAAGCTGTAATTACTTATAAGACCATAGATCCTGACAATTTTATGGCAAAAAATCGTGCTCCAGGTGCTATGAAAAGAGCATTGGTGGAAATTAGCCAATACTACAAGAAAATAGCAAACATTGCGGCCAGCTATAAACAAGAAGCAGATAAGTTACGTAGTTTAAATTCTGAACTACAGTCAACTAATGAAGATTTAAAACAGAAGCTACAAAGAGAAAATGAGTTAAGTGATGAGAATCAAAAACTATTACAAATAATCAAAACAAGTGTCTATCCAGAAATTGCGAATGAGCTTTTAAAAGAAGAAGGATTGTTAAAAAATTCTCAAAAGGTTATCAGTGAGGATTTCCTAGCAGACAATATCATCACCGCTGATTCAGAAATAGATTTTCATTCTGGTGGTCTTATTGAACAAGAAAATCCTCAAAAATTAACTAAAGTGGTTTCTATTAAAAACTTACTAGACAGCAAAACTAATTATAAATGAGGAAAGAAATGAACAAGAAAGTTAAAGATAATCCAGCTATTTACATGTACTGGGATCAAAAACGAAATGTTCTTGACCCCAAAAAATTATCGTCAAATAGTTTAAAATATGCCTATTGGTCTTGCCCTTATTGTCAACACCATTGGGAAGCGAAAATCATTGATGTGCAGCTTGACAGTTATGAATATCTTAGGTGTTGCCCCCATTGTGGATTAGGTGAACGTTCCATTGATGAAAATGAGAGCGTCCTTCAGGTTTATCCCGATTTCAGAAATTATATAAACTACAGCATTGAGCAAGATGAAGAATTAGATGAGAAACTTCTTACCTTGCCGTTCAATAGTAAAAGAAAATTCAATTTTAAATGTCCGACGTGTCAATTAAGTTGGAAAGATTCTGCGACAAATAAGAGGTTATTTCAACTAACAAGTGGGGATTTATTTCATTTTGGCTGCAATGAAACTTCCTATCATTGCGATTACAAATCAATTTATCCAAATTTAGCTAAAATCTATAGCGAACATTTAAACAAATTTAAATTTAACGAACTGAAGCTGAGTTACAATATAACAGTACCTATCCATTGGGAATGTGATAAGTGTCATTGCAAATTTGAATTATCTATTGATAGATTATTGAACCGAATTAAAAGAAGTGGTCATTACTGTTTGGAGTGTCATTCTTCATTTGAAGAGTTATTGGATAAAGATTTTGATGTTTCTCCTCTATCTTTTTTAAATTCTTCCATGCTCAAGGAGTGGTCTAAAAGGAACAATATTACACCTAATCAAGTTGATGTATTATCTAATGTTCATGTGTTATGGGAATGTACGAATTGTCACGGAGAGTATTCATGCTCACTATTTGAAAAAACAGATAGGTCTTGTCCATTTTGTTCAAATAGAGAAAAACTTCAGGATTTTAATACACTAAATGAAACACATCCCTATTTGAGGGAATTTTGGGACCTCAGTAATGAAAGGGATTTTTCCGAATATTGGTTTAAGTCAAATAATGTAGTTAGTTGGGTTTGTCCTTGTTGTAAAATCAACTTTCAATGTAGCCCAGCCGAAATGATCAGTCGAACCGATTTAGAAAATCAAAACTTTCAAACATGTCCCAATCAATGTGACTGGAGGACTGAGGTATTTAAAAATAATATTTTCCTTAAAGAACCAAAACTCATCAAAGAATGGAGCGATAAAAATAAAATTCCTATTCATTTATCTCAGACAACAATAGAAACGAAAAAATATTGGTGGGATTGTTCAAAGTGTCATGGGACATATTTATGTTCTATCCCAATTCGAAGAGAAGTTTCTCAGTGTTGTCCTTTCTGTAACAACGATAAGCCTCTGAATGGGTATAATACATTTGATTATTTGTACCCTGAACTAGCAAAATTGTGGGCACCAAATAATAAAGTCTCAATAGATAGTTTTGTTCCATTATTAACTGAAAAAAGGTTTTATTTATGGCGCTGCAAAGAATGTAACTTCGAATTTCATGAGCGCTTCAGCATTATATTAAATAAGTATTTAAATTCCGAGACAAAAGATCTTAAAGAAATGTGTCCATTTTGTGCAGAATTAAAAGAAAGACAAGATAATATCTCATTTGAAGATTTGATGAACGAGTGGGACTATCTTAACAATCTTATTCTAGGGGATCCAGAAAGAATCCCAAATAATACGCAATTAAGATTTTGGTGGATTTGTAAGAATAATCCAGAGCATCGTTATAGAATGGCTATTGTAGATAAGATTGCAAATGTAAAACGATCTATCGAGCCATGCATATTTTGTAAAGGGCGTAGACGAAAAAGAGAACATTTTGTTCCTTATAGGAAAATTTAAAAAACAGGTTCAAATTTGAACTTGTTTTTTATCATAGATTTTTATAAAGTACATTATTTTAAAAGATTGTATTTTTAGTTTTCAAGTAGATAGTGTACAGAATTTTAGTATGCGAAAGATTTAGTTTTCACGGGAATAAAGTACATTTTTTGCTCAAAAATTTTTTTCGGTTAACCTATATATCTCCTATAACTTCTTTCCGAAAAACTATAATTTTCTTGAAAAATATATCTGGCTATGCTATACTACTAGTATAGAAAGATTTGGAGAAAAACATGAAACGCGAGATCTTATTAGAACGTATTGATAAACTCAAACAAGTCATGCCCTGGTACGTTCTGGAATACTACCAATCGAAATTAGCTGTTCCCTACAGTTTTACAACCTTGTACGAATACTTAAAGGAATACGATCGATTTTTCAGCTGGGTTTTAGAATCTGGTATATCGAATGCTGACACCATGGCAAATATACCTTTAGATGTACTTGAGAATATGACCAAGAAAGACATGGAATCTTTTATTCTTTACTTGCGTGAACGACCGTTGCTGAATGCCAATACAACTAAACAAGGAGTTTCTCAAACAACCATTAACCGTACTTTATCTGCATTGTCTAGTCTTTATAAATATTTGACCGAGGAAGTTGAAAATGAACAAGGTGAACCTTATTTCTATCGCAATGTCATGAAGAAGGTTGCTACCAAGAAAAAGAAAGAAACCTTGGCTGCCCGAGCTGAAAATATCAAGCAAAAACTCTTTTTAGGTGATGAAACAGAAGGTTTTTTGAATTATATAGATGAGGAATACCCTAAAACTCTCTCAAATCGCGCCTTATCCTCCTTTAATAAGAATAAAGAGCGAGATTTAGCCATCATTTCACTCCTTCTTGCCTCTGGTGTTCGTCTCTCTGAGGCAGTAAATCTGGACCTTCGAGACCTTAATCTCAAGATGATGGTCATTGATGTCACTCGAAAAGGTGGAAAACGAGATTCGGTCAATGTTGCTGCCTTTGCGAAGCCTTATCTGGAGCAATATCTTGCTATTCGAGACAAACGTTACAAGACAGAAAAGACTGATACAGCCCTCTTTCTAACCTTGTATCGAGGTGTTCCAAACCGGATTGATGCTTCAAGTGTTGAAAAAATGGTCGCCAAGTATTCAAAAGACTTCAAAGTCCGCGTGACGCCCCACAAGCTACGCCACACATTAGCAACGCGTCTCTATGATGCTACTAAATCACAAGTTTTGGTCAGTCACCAGCTAGGACATGCTAGCACACAAGTTACCGACTTGTATACCCATATTGTCAATGATGAGCAAAAGAATGCCTTGGACAGTCTTTGGTAATACATAATATAAATTATGTAAAATAGTTTTGAAAAAGCGATAGATTTTTTATTATCTAACGCTCTTTTATTATTCTATAAAAATTCAATCCAATAATTTCTGTGTGGCTCAATGATAACTGGTTTTCCCAAAAATGACTTTAGATAAGCCAGATTCGCAGGGCTGATGGGTCTTTTCTCTTCGTTGTACTTCTCAGCACTTTCTTTCGTTAAAAAGCATTTAACAGCTTCATATGGCGTACCATCGTTAGCTGTTCTATCAATACCCATATAAGCAATTTCATCATCTTTTTGTGGAATGTCAGTAAGAAGTTTTCCAATAAAGTAGACCGTTTTATTTTTCATTAATTCATAAGCTTTACTATTTTCAAGGCGGTTATTAGCTGCAGCATACATAATACAAAAACTATCAACAATGTCTTTCATAGGCATTAATGCTTCTTTGCTAACGATAATTTCCTCAGGAGCAAGACCACCAATAATTAGGGCTTTAAAATGTTCTTGCTGAATAACATTGTCTAAAGCCATTCCCAGTGGGATTTGGACAGCTTGCAAACCTAATGGTTCTAACTCTTGTCTTTTCTTATCGAAGTGTTCTTGGGTGATACTAATATTCAAATCGTAAGGATTTGTAGATTCTTGGTTTTTAAAAAAAGCTACCACAGTACGATCTAACTGTTCAAATAGTCCGAGATTTTCAATTGGAATTTTTATCATTATTTACTTTTTCCTAATTATTTTAAATTTCCACTATATTATACTCCCATCAAATTTTAATATCAAGTTTAAACAAAAAAGAAATCCATATTACATGGATCTCTTTTGATTTTATTCAACAACTGCTTCAGCAATTTCTTCAGCAGTAATTCCTGCGAAGTAACGGCCTAAGTTAATGGTTTGAAGTGCTTTGAGGACATCTTCACGTTCGTATTTGACACCACGAAGAACGTCTTCTACTGCTGCAACATCTTCGATACCGAAAAAGTCACCGTAAATCTTGATGTCTTGAATTTTTGATTCAATAACATTAGCAAAGATTTCAACCTTACCGCTTGGGAATTTAGTTCCACGACGGACATTGTATTCAGGTGATTTGCCATAGTTCCAGTCCCAAGTTCCAAACTTAGTTTCTTTGATGCGATTGATTTCAGCCAATTCTTCATCTGAGAATACATACTCAGTCATCTCAGGGTATTCTTTTTTCATGTATTCCAAGAGTAAATCACGGAATTCTTCAACAGTGATCTTTTCTGGCAACTCATCGATAATATTAGTTACTCGAGCACGGACTGATTTAACCCCTTTTGATTCAAACTTATCTTTAGACACTTTAAGTGCGTTAGCTAGGACTGACAAATCCACGTCAAAGAGAAGACAACCATGGTGCATGATACGGCCATTGATATAGGCTTGGGCATTTCCACAGAATTTCTTACCGTCGATTTCTAAGTCGTTACGGCCTGTAAATTCAGCTTTAACACCAAGTTCAGCCAAGGTATTAATCACCGGAGTTGAAAAACTCTTGAAGTCAAAGGCCTTGTTCTCATCTTCTTTTGAAATGATTGTATAGTTAAGGTTGTTCAAATCATGGTAAACAGCTCCACCACCACTTATCCGACGGACTACTTCAATACCGTTTTCGCGTACATAGTCACGGTTAATTTCTTCGATGGTATTTTGGTGACGACCTACAATGATAGATGGTTTGTTGATCCAAAGAAGGAAGATTTGATCTTCATCAAGAAGATGCTTAAAAGCATATTCCTCTAAAGCAATATTAAAGGCAGTGTCGTTTGAATGATTGATAATATATTTCATAAGATACCTTCTAATACGATAGAGACTGGAAAATAATTCCAGTCTAGTCTATCTATTTTTATTTTTTCTTAGGTGAATGGATAGCCATTCCAAGAACATCAGCAAATGCTTCGTACATAACTTCAGAGTATGTTGGGTGACCGTGGATTGTCTTAAGCATTTCTTCAACAGTGATTTCCATTTCAATGATACTTGACGCTTCGTTGATCAATTCAGCTGCTGCTGGACCAATTATATGAACACCAAGGATTTCACCATATTTCTTATCGGCAATAACTTTAACAAAACCTTGAGCAGCATCAGAAGCAATTGCACGACCGTTTGCTGCAAAGTTGAATTTACCAATTGCTACATCATATTTCTCACGAGCTTGTTCTTCAGTCAAACCAACTGCTGCTACTTCTGGAAGTGTATAGATAGCTGCAGGAGTCAAGTTCAATTTGGCAACAGCGTGGTTTCCTTTAAGCGCATTTTCAGCCGCAACTTCACCCATACGGAAGGCAGCGTGAGCCAACATCTTAGTACCGTTGATATCACCTGGTGCGTAGATACCTGGAACAGAAGTTTCCATGTATTCATTGACTTTGATACGACCACGTTCTAATTCAAACTCGACTTCACCGATACCTTCAAGGTCTGGAACACGACCGATTGAAAGAAGGGCCTTATTCGCGATGATATCATCTTTTCCTTCAACTTTGATACGGAGTTTGCCATCTTCTTCAATGATTTCTTGGAGTTTAGTACCCGTCAAGATAGTCATACCTTTGCGCTCGAGGATTAAGCGAAGGTTCTTAGATACTTCAGAATCCATAGCTGGAACGATACGATCCATCATTTCGATAACAGTTACTTTTGAACCGAAGGTCATGAAGGCTTGTCCAAGTTCGATACCGACAACTCCACCACCGATGATCACAAGGCTTTCTGGTACTTCGTTCATTTCAAGGATATCATCACTCGTCATCACAAGTGATGATTCCATACCAGGAACATTGATTTTGCTTACTTTTGAACCACCAGCAAGAATGATCTTCTTAGTTTCAAGTAATTCAGAACCGTTTACCAAGACATTCTTATCTTTAGTAATAGTACCGATACCTTTATGAACATCAACTCCATAGCTACGAAGAAGTCCTGCAACACCACCTACAAGGGTATTGACAACTTTAGATTTTGTTTCTAAAAGTTTCTCCATATCAACAGTGAAATTAGGATTTTCAATTACGATACCACGATTTGCTGCATGACCGATATTTTCAATGATTTCAGCGTTGTGAAGGTAAGTCTTAGTTGGGATACACCCACGGTTTAAGCAAGTTCCACCAAGTTCAGATTTCTCAACAAGAGCAATCTTACCACCTAATTGAGCTGCTTTAATGGCAGAAACATATCCAGCAGGTCCACCACCAATAACAACGATATCATAAGCATCATCGCTCTTACCATCATCGTTTGAAGCACTTTCTGCAGGTGCTGGGCTAGCTTCTGGTGCAGCTGCTCCAGCTGTTGGGATATTTTCCCCTTCTTCACCAAGATAACCGATAACTTCAGTAACAGGAACAGTCTCGCCGTCACCTTTTAGGATAGCGATCAAGTAACCGTCTTCTTCTGCTTCCAATTCCATGCTGACTTTGTCAGTCATGATTTCCAAAAGGATTTCTCCTTCTTTTACAAATTCTCCGACTTTTTTATTCCATTGGACGATTTGTCCTTCTGTCATATCCACGCCGGCTTTTGGCATAATTACTTCTAAGGCCATATCTTACTTCCTCTATCTATATTTCTAAAACAAATACTTTAAACCAACATTGAGATTGGGTTTTCAATTAAAGCTTTCAAGTCTTTCATAAACTTAGCACCAGCCATACCATCTACGACACGGTGGTCAATTGTTAAACCAAGACTCATAATTGGACGAATCACGATTTCACCATTAACAACAACTGGTTTCTCAATTGTTGAGCTAACCCCAAGGATTGCTGAGTTCGGTTGGTTAATGATTGGACCGAATGATTGAACACCAAACATTCCCAAGTTACTGATGGTGAAGGTTGAATTTTGCAATTCGCTAGGAGCTAGTTTACCATCCAAAGTACGTCCGATAACATCTTTGAAGGCAACTACCAACTCAGACAAACTCATTTTTTCAGCATTGTAGACAACTGGTGTCATCAATCCATTATCCATACCAACTGCCATCGCGAGGTTGACATAGTTGTGAGTGATAATTGTCTTACCATCTTCAGTTAATGAAGCGTTAATGTATGGGTGTTTCATAAGAGTTTTAACAACCGCAAGTGAAAGCAAGTCTGTAACAGTGATTTTCTTACCAGTTGCTTCCATGATTGGATCAAGAACTTTCTTACGAAGGGCAAGCATTTCAGACATATCTACATCGTAGTTAAGCGTAAAGGTTGGTGCAGTTAAATATGATTCAACCATACGTTGTGCAATAACCTTACGCATAGGAGTCATCGGAATACGTTCGATTTCACCATAAGGTGTTACGTTATCTGGAACTTCTTCCACTTTCTCAATTTGAGCAGGTGATTTAATCGTATCGTTTTCGATATTTTCAGGAAGAAAGGCTAAAACATCCTTCTTCATGATTTTACCACGATGACCTGTTCCTTGAATTTCTTGCCAAGCAATATTATGCTCTAGTGCAATTCGTTTTGCGAGTGGTGAAATGCGAACCACGTTAGTGTCTTTATATGTTTCCACGTCTTCTTTGTGGACACGACCGTTTGCGCCTGAGCCAGAAATGTCGTAGAGATTTATCCCTAAATCATCTGCTAATTTTCTAGCCGCAGGAGTCGCTCTTAGCTTATCGTCAGCCATGACCTCTCCTATTCTATTATAAGATACTAAGGGCGTCAAAAGTCTCAGTGAAAATAGGAAACTTGACGAAGAAACTTTAGTTTCTAGGAAAGTTTATCTTTTTCACCCAGACTTTAGCCCGAGTTCAATTTTATGATGCAAAGGGCTTTTAGCCCATGCTCTAATCTAAGATATCAAGTACGCAGAGAACTCTGCACCTAAAAGATACAAAGTTTCTCGTCTTGTTAATTTTTTACATAATTTATGTTATGTATTATTGTTTGTTATACGTTTTACGGATTGCATCTTTGATGCTTTCAACTGTCGGAATCATTGCATTTTCAAGATTTTGTGCGTAAGGCATTGGTACATCTTCACCTGCGCATCGACGAATTGGAGCGTCTAAGTAATCAAATGCTTCTGATTCAGAAATGATAGCTGAGATTTCTCCGATAAATCCACTTGTCTTATGAGCGTCATTGACAAGAACCACTTTTCCAGTTTTCTTAACTGAGTTAATGATGATTTCTTTATCCAAAGGAACCAAGGTACGTGGGTCTACTACTTCTACAGAGATTCCTTCTTCAGCCAATTCTTCAGCTGCTTGCATGACACGACGAAGCATTTTACCGTATGTTACTACTGTTACATCAGTTCCTTCGCGTTTGATTTCTCCGACACCAAGTGGGATAGTATAGTCTGGATCAACTGGGACTTCACCTTTTTGGTTGAATTCTGATTTATATTCAAGAATAATGACTGGGTTGTTATCACGGATAGATGACTTGAGAAGACCCTTCATATCCGCTGGTGTACCTGGCGCTACAACTTTCAATCCTGGGATATGAGTAAACCAAGATTCCAAGGATTGTGAGTGTTGAGCTGCAGAACCAACTCCATTACCGGCCGCACAGCGGATTGTCATTGGTACTTGACCTTTTCCACCAAACATATAACGAGTTTTAGCGGCTTGATTAACGATAGCATCCATGGCAATTACAGAAAAGTCCATGAACGTCATATCAACGATTGGACGAAGTCCAGTCATAGCAGCACCAGCAGCAGCACCAGAAATTGCAGCTTCAGAGATTGGACAGTCACGAACACGTTCTGGACCAAATTCTTCAAGCATACCTACTGAAGTACCGAAGTCTCCACCGAAAACTCCGACATCTTCACCCATCAAAAGCACATTTTCATCACGACGCATTTCCTCAGACATTGCAAGGATAATGGTATCGCGGAAAGACATTAATTTAGTTTCCATATTTTCTCTACTTCTCCTTAGTCTGCGTAAATATCTTCAAATGCTGATTCTAGTGGAGGGAATGGACTTTCTTCTGCAAATTTAACAGATGCTTCCACTGCTTCCTTAACTTGTGCTTGAATTTCTTCAAGTTCCTCTGCACTTGCAATCTTGTTCTCAACAAGGTACTTGCGAAGATTTTCGATTGGATCTTTTTGTTTCCACTCTTCTACTTCTTCACGTGTACGATATTTACCTGGGTCTGAAGATGAGTGACCAAGCCAACGGTAGGTTACACTCTCAATCAAGACAGGACCTTTACCAGAACGAACATGGTCCACTGCTTTCTTAAATCCTTCGTAGACATCGATTACATTGTTACCATCTTCGATAAACATACCAGGAATACCGTAAGCTGCGCTACGTTCATGGATATGTTGAACATTGGTCATTTTCTTAATATCTGCTGAAATTCCGTATCCGTTATTGATACAGTAGAAAATAACAGGAAGATTCCAGATTGAAGCCATATTCACCGCTTCGTGGAAAACACCTTCGTTTGTTGCCCCGTCACCAAAGAAGCAGACAACGATTTTACCAGTGTTTTTCATTTGTTGAGTAAGGGCAGCGCCTACTGCGATTCCCATACCACCACCTACAATACCGTTGGCACCAAGGTTACCTGCATCAAGGTCGGCGATGTGCATAGACCCGCCTTTACCTTTACAAGTTCCAGTATATTTACCTAGGATTTCAGCCATCATACCATTAAGGTCGATTCCTTTAGCAATAGCTTGTCCGTGACCACGGTGATTTGAAGTAATCAGATCATCTGCGTTTAGAGCTAACATAGCCCCGACGTTAGCAGCTTCCTCACCAACAGAAAAGTGCGTCATTCCTGGCACTTTTCCTTTTTTTACTAATTGAGCAATTTTTAAGTCCATACGACGAATTTCTTCCATCTTACGGAACATCTCAAGCAAAAGATTTTTATCTAAAGTTGACATAATCTTGCCTTTCTAAGTATAAATTCTTATAGTTCTATTTTACTTTATAGGTTAATTAGTGTCAAAAAATATGCTTGCAATTTTTCACAATATAAAAAAAGAAAAGTCAGTAAAATCAAGACTTTTCTTTATATAAAATACAAATTTCACAAGCTTTTTTCATCGTTTTTCAACAAATTATTTGAATCTTTTCATAATAACTTGTAAACGCCACTGATAAAGAATTCCACTTACCATTAAACTAATGATAAGAGCAATCCAATAGGAATACGCACCTAAACTAGTCGAATAATCAAGATATAACCCAAGCGGAATCCCAACACCCCAGTATCCGATAAGACCAAGACAAAAAGGAACAATCGTATCCTTGTAACCTCTTAAAATTCCTTGCAGAGGTGCTGCGAAGGTATCAGCTAATTGGAAAAACAAACTATAGGTCATAAAAGAAGCTGTCAATTGAATGAAATCGGGATCTTGACCATAGAGACTAGCAACATTCTCACGATAAATATAAAGGAAACTAAGTGTTAAAATCGCGAAAATCATAGCTGTTAAACGTCCAATAAGTATGTATTGCTTAGCATCGTTTAAGCGTCTAGCCCCTACTTCGTAGGAAACAACAATAGCCATGGCTGTTGAGATACTCATAGGAAAGGCATACATGAGATTTGAGAAGTTCATAGCAGACTGATGGCTGGCGATGATGAGAGATGAAAACTTTGCCATAATCAAGCCGACTACTGAAAAAATGGCTACTTCAGCAAAGACAGTTCCACCAATTGGTAACCCAAGACGGATAGCTTCTTTGATTTTTTCTATTCGCAAGGGCATTGGTACTTCTAGATGATATTCCTTAAGCTTTTTATGTTTTAACAAGACTAAGATAGAAATCAATAACAAAGCCCAGTAGGCAAGTGAGGTACCGAGACCTGCACCTGCACCTCCAAGTTCAGGTACTCCAAATGCTCCATATATTAGTAAATAGTTAAATCCACTATTTAAAGGAAGTAAAAGAAGCATGAGATACATAGACAATTTTGTCAGTCCTAGCGTATCAAGTAGCGAACGTATCACACTGAAAAGTAAGAGCGGGATAATACCAATAGCTAGTAGCCATAAATAACGGGTTGCTACACTTGCTACAGCTGTCTCTAATCCCATGTATCCCAAAATAACTGGTACTAAAAAGAAGACTAGTAGAAAAAGAATAAGGGATAAGGCTAAAGATAGATAAATAAATTGATAAAAATCTGAAGCAACCTCTTTCTTCTGTCCTTGGCCCAAATGGTGTCCGATAATAGGTACTAAGGCTGATACAATCCCTGTCAGAAAGGTAAAAAAAGGATTCCATAAGCTTGTAGCTATGGAAACTCCTGCCAGATCCAGTGTATTATACTGACCCGTCATTGTTGTATCAACAAAGGAGGCCGAATAATTAGCAAATTGGTAAATCAATATCGGAAAGAATATTTTTAAAAATAAGATAATTTTATCTTTAATAGTTTCTGTTGTATGCATACCTACTCTTTCTACTCCTTTTCATCCAAGCCAAAAAGCTTTAAGCCGTATTTTCTCAAGCTCAAGGGTGAATTACTAGCTTTTGATGTCGTGTGCCAACAATTACATGAGGCGCAATAATAGCTTCTAACCAAGCCACCATTATCATAGTCTACGGCATGATCAGCTTTTTCCTTGGTTTCATACTGAATTTTAGCACGGTTAGCGGCTGGACAATATACTCCATGACAAGCATTTCGTTTACGATTTCTAAGTTTACGAAAATAATTCATCCTCAAGCTCCTAATCTGCTTGATAAACGATTTGTCCCTTACAGATAGTGTATTTAACCTGCCCTTTTAATTGTTCACCAATGAATGGTGAATTAGCTGCTTTAGAAGCAAAATGCGTGTCAACGATTCTGTCAGCTTTATCATCGAAAATCGTAATATCAGCTGGACCGTTTTCTGATAGATAACCTGCTTCAAAATTATACAATTTAGCTGGATTAACAGTCATTTTTTCTAGTAACTGCATCAAACTCAACTCGCCAGCTTCCACCAAGTAGGTTAAACCTAGTGACAAAGAAGTTTCCAAACCTGTCATACCTGATGGCGCTTTGGTAATATCCTCAACATTTTTTTCGTCAGCATGGTGAGGCGCGTGGTCAGTAGCAATGACAGAAATGACTCCAGATTTTAAACCTTCAATAACTGCACGTCGGTCTGATTCCAAACGAAGAGGTGGATTCATCTTAGCGTTACTTCCTTTAGTCAAAAGCAGAGCTTCAGTCTTCGAAAAATGCTGTGGAGCTACTTCTGCAGTTACGTTAGCTCCCAAATTTTGAGCAAACTCCACAACCTTGACACTTTCTTCCTTAGACAAATGCTGAATATGAACATGAGCCTTAGTTGCATAGGCAATCATGACATCACGAGCTATCATAGCGTATTCTGCAACCCCGGTAGCACCGCAGATATGGAAATGTTCTTTAGCGATGTTTTCATTAAAACCTAGCGTACCATTCAGTCCAGGATCTTCTTCGTGCAGACTGATAAAGGTGTTTAACTTTTTAGCCTCTTCCATGGCTTCCTTGACCACTTTACTGCTTTCAAGTGGAATCCCATCATCAGAAAATCCAACAGCTCCAGCTTCTAAAAGCGACTTAAAGTCAGTCAAATCTTGGCCATTAAAGCTCTTGGTAATTGTTGCTACAGATTTAACGTTGATCTTTTCTTTTGCCGCAGATTGAAGAACTTCCTGCAAAGTCTCAATATCTGAGATAGTTGGATTAGTATTAGCCATCATAACGACAGTTGTAAATCCACCTGCAGCTGCTGCTAGTGCTCCTGTATGAATGTCTTCTTTATGAGTTTGACCAGGTTCACGGAAATGAACATGGATATCCACCAATCCAGGCGCAACTACAAGACCAGTAGCATCTATTACTTGAACTTCCTCAACATCGATTCGAGGAGCGATTTTAAGGATTTTTCCATTTTCAACTAAAATATCACTGACTTGATCCAAACCAGACTTAGGATCCATTACACGGCCGTTTTTGATTACTAACATCGCTTTACTCCTTTATTCGTAGAAATCCACTTGGGTATCCAATAATTTATCACCATCATAGACAAATTTAGCTGAAAAGAAGGGTTTATCTTCTAAAAGCCACTCTACAAAGGTATGGTCCCCTTCCCAGGTCGGCTTACTTAAAACCTCATCGTAAGGAACCCATTCTAAGGTTCCTTCATTACAGTCAATCAACTCACCTTCAAACTCAGTTACTTTAAATACATAGGTGTACCAGTCAAGGTCTGGTGTAAACTCTGGAAAGGTGATAACTCCTTTTAATACTGGTTTTGCTTTTAGACCAGTTTCTTCAAGAATTTCACGAGCAGCACATTCTTGTGGAGTTTCCCCCCGTTCTAACTTTCCACCTACACCGATCCATTTCCCTTCATGGACATCATTAGGCTTTTTATTGCGATGAAGCATGAGCAATTCTTTTCCATTATCAATGTAGCAAATTGTCGCTAACTGGGGCATATTCTCTCCTTATCTAAGCCAATCAATTGGCTCTTGTCCACTTTCTTTTAAGAATGCATTGGCCTTGGTAAAAGGCTTGGAACCCCAAAATCCTCTGTAAACTGAAAGAGGACTTGGGTGGGCTGATTCGATAATCAAGTGCTGAGGATTTGTAACCAAGGACTTCTTCTTACGTGCATAAGCACCCCAAAGTACAAAAACTACGGGTCTATCAATATTATTGACAACCTTGATCACAGCATCTGTAAAAGGTTCCCATATCTGCCCAGCATGACCATTTGCTTGACCAGCAGGAACCGTCAAGCAAGCATTGAGAAGCAAGACCCCCTGCTCGGCCCAAGTAGTCAAATCATGTGAAGCTTTTAGACCAATATCATCAGCAAGTTCCTTTAGAATATTTTGCAAGGAAGGAGGTGCTGGAATAGAATCTGGAACTGAAAAACTCAAGCCCTGAGCTTGACCAGGCCCATGATAGGGATCTTGGCCTAGAATCGCCACCTTAACCTCTTCCAGAGGAGTTGTTATAAGAGCCTGAAAAACCTTTTCTTTAGGAGGATATACAGTTCCTTGGGCATAAACCTGCTCCATAAAGTGATTGATTTTCCCAAAATAACCCTCAGGTAATTGCTCTTTAATCAAAGCATGCCAAGATGAGTGTTGCATAGTCAACTCCTTCGTTTATACTGCCTCTATTATAACAAAAAGTGGCTATCTAAACCACTTTTAAAAGTATCTATTGAGATTTGAGAAGTTTTATAGAGAATTTATACTAAAGAGCCTTTATTCACCACCTTTTCTCGTGTTAGAAAGGATAAATTCTTTGTCGATTTCATCAATAATCAATTCTGTTCGAGTATTAAGTTTTTCATCAAATCTTTTATTCAATTCCTTTACAACGCTTATCTTAAACTCATCACTTGATTTTTGTTTATAGTAATCAAATCCTCCAGAAGCCGCGCTACAGCAGCTCCCCCAATCTGAAAGATAGCCTATTATTTCAAAAACACTATCATTGTATTTTTCAAATTTTTTAGTTGCTGTACTTTTTAGATATCCTGAAATACAATTTACAAAAGAGTAGTAATACTTAGAGTCACGAAATGAATTGTATTCTGCACTATGAAAACTTGGATCGAGAATTCGTGCTGATCGCACATCTTCCATAGTGGGTTTTCTGGTCATTTTAACATCAGTCTGCAGATAAGCATAATAGGTTTCCTTATCAAAGAAAGCTCCATCTACTGCTATCAAAGCACCATACATGCCATCTTCATACTGAAACACCATCACAGCACCGTTCCTATATTTGCTTTCTACAGGAACAGGCGGAGCAATTCTCTTTTTGGGATTTTCTTTTTTTACACTAATTTTTTCTAAGAACTTTTCTAGATTTTCACTTCTTTGTTCTAAAAATTCACTATCTGCACCCAATTCTTGGGCAAGTTCTAAATCCTCTTTGTTGAGAATGATTTCTTTAATTTCAAGCAAGAATTCGTCATCTAATTGCCCAACTTCCCATAAACAGTGTGTCAAGGCGAACAAGACATCATACATATCGTCATCGTATAAATCCGACGTCAAGTCATTTTTAATTGTATTTGCATCTTCTCCTTGATTTTATTTCTCGAAGAATTCTTCTTTAATATCTAAGGAGGTGTCATTTCCAAAAATCGTTGCATCCCATGTGCCCATAATTTCAAGACTCCTATCTACTTTTAAAAAGTTCTAAATATTTTACAAGGTTTTGCAAAGAATCTATTGTTCAGAATACTCAGAAAGATAACTGATCATTATAAAAAAAAACTATCATGATATCTTTCAAATCTTTTCCTTGCAGGACTTTTCAAATACCTTCTAAATCTATGCTGACAACAAACTAGATTAAATCTCCCCTTAGCCAGAGATAAGGAGAGATTACTAAAACTATACTTAAGCACATCTTAAAGATTAAATTTCTATTATTTGACTTTCACCCAATAAATAAACTATTTAACAATCAAATAATGTGCATCTTTTATCTTATAATTTTCTAGATTGATAACTGTTTGTTTCTTATCAACAATATCATATTTAACCAGAGAATCATTAAATAAAAAATAATAGATGTTGTCTTTAAATGTAAAATACGGTGCAATATATTGCTCTGTACTAAAGCCTTCCAGATGAATAATATCTTCTTCTAAATTGTCTAGATTGACTGTAGTAAAGGAAAATTCGCCATTATATAATCCCTCATTCTCTATAATCAATTGATTATTTTTAGCATCATAGTGAATATTTGTTGGATACTTATCAGGAATATCGATATAATTCTTGCTCTGACTCTTTAAATCAAAAACCATTATTTTATTTCCCGACTTATATTCTCCATCAGAATTGCGCCCACTAAGTGCTTCCACAATATACAAGACATCATCTACATTAACCATTCTCATATATGCTGATGTTTCGTCAAGATTATATTTTTCCACGATGTTGAACTCTTTATCCATTTTCCAAATTTCCGTATTAGGAACTTGGGTTGATAAATCCAATGTGGTTACAAGTAAGTATAAATAATTATCTACAATAACAAACTGTTGACTGGCATTTAACTGACCATCATTTTTCACGGTAACATTAGTAATAACCTCTAAATTATTATCATATTTATAAAATTCAATTCTATCTGTAAAGACAGCAGTTGCATATAAATAATCCCCATCTGTTATAGATGCGTATGCATCATTTCCTTCTGCTAATTTAAACGTTTCACTTAAATTTTCCTTATTAATTCTAGAGACATATCTTTTTAGACCTGAGGTATCTTTTGTTTTTGCAGTTGAATAGGATCCTGCTTCCGAAAAACTTTCTGCCCAATAGATAAATTTCTCTTTTCTAGATATATTAACCTTGAACTCATTTAAATCATAATCATCAAAGACAGCTATTTTATCGCTATCCCAGATAGCCATTTTATAATCATCTACCGAATTTACCTTATTTGACTGACAGGCACTTAGACAAATAAGGCAGCAACAAGCACTTATTAACATCAACATGAAGTTTATGTTTCTTTTATTACTTTTTAATATCATACTGATTTGCTCCTATATAGCTTTTTTATACCAATTTAAGACGTTCAAACAGATGAATAGATAATTTATTGACTAGTTTAGATGCTTCTTTTTCAATACCTACTTGATTAACTGTACTACCAATTTGATATCCATATACAACTTAACGGTAGATGACAATCACAATATTCTTGTCATTATATCCTAGTATGATTTATTATATCAAAAAAATAAAACGTTTTCAAAAAATACCAAAATTTCTTGCACTCCATGCTCCAGGTTTTCTAGAATCTTTTATATTTTGTGATTTTTAAAGGAGCCCCAAGCAATCAAGCAGAGCCTGATAAGAGTCGACTTCATAAGTTGGCTGAGCTTGTGTCTTATTTTCCAGATGATGAGGATTGTACCAGATGGTATCGATGCCAGCATTATTTCCACCTTGAATATCAGCTGACAAAGAATCACCAATCATAAGGGTCTGATTTTTATCAAAGTTAGGGATTCGAGCTCCAATTTTTTCATAAAATTCAGCATCTGGTTTTTGGGTATGGAGTTTCTCTGAAATGAATATTTCCTTGAAAAATGGTGTAATTCCAGATTGTTCCAAACGACCTGTCTGAATATAGGTGATTCCATTTGTCGCAGCATAGAGTTCATAGCCCTTACTTATCAATTTTTTTAATAAATTTTCGACACCTGGGAAAGTCTGTCCCTGTTTTGATAGGAAAAACTGGTAGCGCTCTGCTAAGTAAGCCCCATCTTTTTCAATGCCAAAGTGAGCAAACAATTTTGCAAAACGTGTGTTAATTAACTCAGCCTTTGTAATTTTTTTCTGTTCCAAATCCTTCCAAAGAGCCTTGTTCATTGGTACATAGTAATCTTTATAGGCTTGTATATCCACTACTCCTTCTTCTTTTAGGAGTTGCGATAAGGCAATATCTTCTGCAGCATCAAAATCAAGTAGTGTGTGATCGAGGTCGAAGAGTAAATACTTATATTTCAAATCTAAATGCTCCTTTCTGAACATTAAGTGAGTAAAAAATAAATAGTCATTCAAAAGATTGCAGGAGCTAATTTCTATTGAACTGGCAGTATTGACTATGGTCTCAACTAGGTCTTTGGGTATCTATAGGTTTGATCTATAAACTTCACCAAGTATTAACAAAAGCCGATATTCCTATCACCTTTTAATAACCAGTTTGAATTCTTCCTACTTGAAAAGCTCCTTTAACAGAAAAGGAGCTATCTTGTATTTTATTGGTGTACAGCTTGTGCTGCTGTGATTAGTGTAAGTTTGAAGACGTCATCTGAGTTACATCCACGAGAAAGGTCATTAACTGGTTTGTTCAAACCTTGCAATACTGGACCAACTGCTGCAAAGCCACCGAGACGTTCTGCCATCTTGTAGCCAATATTTCCTGCTTCGATACCTGGGAAGATAAAGACGTTTGCTTGTCCAGCAACCTTGCTTCCTGGTGCCTTGAGAGCAGCTGTTTCTGGAACGAAGGCAGCATCAAATTGCAATTCACCATCGATTTCAAGGTCAGGACGAAGATCATGAGCAATCTTAGTTGCTTCAACAACTTTATCTACGCTTTCACCAAAACCTGAGCCTTTAGTTGAATAGCTTAGCATAGCGATTTTTGGTTCGATACCGAACATCTTAGCTGTGATAGCAGAGTTAATCGCAATTTCTGCCAAGGCTTCTGCGTCAGGATTGATATTGATGGCACAGTCACCAAAGAGGTAACGCTCAGTACCACGAACCATAAGGAAGGCACCTGAAGTACGGCTAACATTCGGACGAGTCTTGATAATTTGAAGGGCTGGGCGAACAGTTGCCGCAGTAGAGTGAATAGCTCCTGAAACCATTCCATCTACCAAGCCCATGTAAACCAACATAACACCAAAATAGTTCACGTCTTTAACCAAGATTTCACGAGCTTCTTCTTCAGTCATTTTTCCTTTACGACGTTCTACAAGTGATGCTACCATGTCTTCGAATTGAGGGTAGTGGACTGGGTCGATGACTTCATAACCATCCATGATTCCTTCGATTTCAAGATAAATTTTAATTTTGTCAGGGTTTCCTAGTAAGACGGGAATAACTTCTGTTTCTTTTACGATGCGTTTTGTAGCTTGAAGAATACGTGGTTCTTCACCTTCTGGCAAGACAATACGTGCATTTTTACCAACTAGGTTGGCTTTTAAACTTTCAAAAACTTCCATGAGTTTTGACTCCTTTTAAGATAAATTATTATTTGATAACTGAGTTATAAGAGTGTTGAAATCATCCGGCAGTGGACTTTCCATCTCCAACTGCTCTTCAAGAAAAGGATGATAAAACGATAAGTAATGGCAATGCAGAGCTTGGCGCTCTATGCCATGTTCAAGACTACCACCATAGAGGTCATCGCCAAGCAAAGGGAAACCGATATGGGAGAAATGAACACGAATCTGGTGTGTCCTTCCCGTATGTAGTCGAATATCAACTAGATGAATATTGCCATAAGACTCAACAATACGATAGGAAGTATGGGCATACTTACCACCTTTTGCCACTCGTCTAGTGATGATTGAATCTTCATCACGGGCAATCGGGGCAATAATTTCACCTTGAGGTTCCAGAACCCCATCTCCTTTAACGAGTGCAAAATAGCGCTTTTCAATGGCTTTCTTTTGCAACTGCTTGTCTAGTCTAGCATGAGCATAACCATGTTTAGCAAAAAGCATGAGACCCGAAGTATCGCGATCTAGTCTGGTTACAATGTGAACCTGCTGATTTTCATAGTTCTGTTTCACATAGTAGCCCTTGATAAAGTTGGCAATGGTATTGGAATGATTGACACTAGGAATCGAGGCCACACCAAAGGGTTTGTTTAGAATTAAGAAATGATCATCTTCAAACAGAATATCCAGTGGATAATCAATTGCTTCCAGTGTCTCAAAACCTTCCTCAGGAGGAATGTCGATGACAACCACATCCCCTATATCTAAGAGATAGGTTGCATTTTGTGGATGACCGTTTACGCGAATATCTCCGCCTCGAAACTTGATTTTGGCAAGCAATCCTTTAGAAACTTCATGCTTTTTCAAAAATGTCTTTACCTTGACGTGTTCGTCAGCAATAAATTCAAACCTCATTCATCCACCTCACCAATAAAGGCATCTTTGACACGATTCCAAAAACTAGTATGGCTTGGTGTTGCTACAAAATGAATCTTATGATGGTCTATCTGGTATTCTATTCTTTCAATATTACGGTAAGAATAAATGCTATTGTCAACAGAAATCGTATGGTAGTCATTACGAGTTGGTATCAATTCTATCTTATCCTTCTTAGGCACAATGATAGAAGAACCTAAGGTTCTGTAGACACGATTGTTAAGACTCGCAATTTCTGTCAATTGTAGGGCCTCAATAGTAGGATGTAAAACAGCTCCACCAAGAGATTTGTTATAGGCTGTACTCCCGGTTGGCGTCGATACCGTCAGGCCATCTCCTCTAAAACGTTCAAATGGCACTTGGTTAATGATAATATCGGCAACCATAGTCCTATCAGCTCTCCGAATGCTAGCCTCATTCAAAGCTCGGAAAATTTTCACTTCTCCATTTTCCAAAAATATCTTTACATTTAAAAGCGGGTAAGACACACGAGCCCCAGTATCCAACTGTAAATTAGTAAGCAATTGATCTAGTTCAAAATCACGGTAATCCGTATAGAAGCCTAAATGACCTGTGTGAACACCAACGAAGCGAACCTTATCCAGCTGGTCTTCATACTTGTGAAAAGCAGACAAAAGCATCCCATCCCCACCTATGGAAATCACGATATCGGGATGTTTATCATTTAATATAAAGTTATTCTTTTTTAGTCGATCTCTTAATTCATATAAGACTCTTTGACTTTGAGGTTTGCGATTAGCGATTAGATCAATTCGTTTACCTGTATTCTTCATCGGTATCGTCACTATTACCTACCCCGTCATTTAACTTTCTATGCAATGGATCAAAGAGTGCCTGTGCTTCCTGGATATCATCACGAATTTTACTCATTTCTTCATCCAATTGGTGAGAGATTCTTGCTGTGATTTCCAAGCGTTTCTTAATTTCTTCTGGAAAATCCCCTTGATATTTATAATTGAGAGAATGCTCGATGGTAGCCCAGAAATTCATAGCCAAAGTACGAATCTGAATCTCCACCAGAATCGTTCTTGCCCCATTGATCGTATCAACTGTATACTCAATAATCAAATGGTAAGAACGATAGCCTGAAGCCTTTCGATGAGTAATGTAGTCACGTTCTTGTACCACTCTCATGTCTTGCCTCTTACGAAGGATGGCAACAACCTCGCTCACGTCATCTACAAATTGAACCATGACGCGTAAACCTGCAATATCTTGCAAGTCCTGTTCCAACGTATCGTATCCAATCCCTCGACGAGCCATTTTTTCTTTTATACTTTCGATCGGTTTGACTCGACCAGTTACAAACTCAATTGGAGAATGTTTATTTTGTTTGCGGTATTGTTTTCGAATACCTCGGAGTTTTATCTTCAGCTCTCCGACAGCCTGAATGTAAGGATCTAAAAATTCTTCCCATTCTGTAATCATATATCTTTTTCATCCAATTCTCTATACACTTCGATTTATCTAGTTTTTGATTTTCTAGGAAAAATCTTATACAATAAATACAATGCTTATTATACCATACAATCGCTTTCAAAGATAAGGAAAAAGTAAAAAAAATGAAACATTTAGAAATTGAAATGAAAACACTTCTAAACAAGGATGAATATCAAAGATTGCAGGATCACTTTTCAGGAGTCACACCTATTACACAAAAAAATTACTACCTAGACACGCCAGATTTTTACCTTCGCAAACATAAAATCGCTATGCGCATTCGTACTTTTGAAAATAGCGCTGAATTGACCATAAAAATCCCACAAAAAGTTGGAAATATGGAGTACAATCAAGATCTAAGCCTCGAGGAAGCAAACCATTGTCTTAAAGAATGTAAACTTCCGCAAGGAATGATTCTTGACGAATTGACTAGCCGTGGACTTTCAACCAGTGGTTGGGTAGTTTTAGGTTGCCTAACTACTGTTCGCTACGAAAAGCAAACTCCTATCGGACTCATGGCACTTGATCAAAGCCAATACTTTGATATTGTTGACTATGAGCTTGAATTAGAAGTGGAAGATGGCAACCAAGGTAGTCTTGATTTCCAAGAATTTTTACAAGCCAATGAAATCCATTACAAAAAAGCTCCTTCAAAATTGGTTCGTTTTATAGAAAATATGAAAAAATACTGAAATAATCTTCTTTTTTTGATAAAATAAAAGGGATGAAAAATAATAGAATCTGTTGTAGAGAGCATTTATCACTAAAAGTGTTTCACTACAGCGATTCACTTAGTTTAAAGAGGACGGTTTATCGATGTCAGATACAAAAAACATGAAACTTTTCGCACTATCTTCCAACCAGGAAATTGCTCAAAGAATCGCAGATGCTGCAGGTGTTCCACTTGGAAAAGTATCTTCACGCCAATTTTCAGATGGTGAAATCCAAGTTAACATCGAAGAAAGTGTTCGTGGATATGATGTTTATATCATCCAATCAACTAGTTATCCAGTAAATAACCACTTGATGGAACTCTTGATTATGGTTGATGCTTGTGTTCGCGCTAGTGCTAATACCATTAACGTTGTACTTCCATACTTCGGCTACGCTCGCCAAGATCGTATCGCTTCTTCACGCGAACCACTTACTGCAAAACTGGTTGCAAATATGTTGGTGAAAGCTGGAGTTAGTCGTGTATTGACTCTTGACCTCCATGCCGTTCAGGTTCAAGGATTCTTTGACATTCCTGTAGATAACCTCTATACAATTCCACTTTTTGCAAAACATTACTGCGATAAAGGTTTGACTGGTTCAGATGTGGTTGTTGTTAGTCCTAAAAACTCTGGTGTAAAACGTGCTCGTAGTCTTGCAGAATACCTAGATGCTCCGATTGCTATCATTGATTATGCACAAGATGATTCTGAACGTAGCCAAGGTTACATTATTGGGGAGGTTGAAGGTAAGAAAGCAATCTTAATCGATGACATTCTGAATACTGGCCGTACCTTCTCTGAAGCTGCTAAAATCTTAGAACGTGACGGCGCAACTGAAATCTATGCAGTTTCAAGTCATGGACTATTCGTTAACGGTGCTGCAGAGTTATTAGATGCAACAAATATCAAGGAGATCTTGGTTACAGATTCTGTTGTGACAGAAAGTAGAAAACCTAAAAACGTACAATACATCACTGCTAGTGAATTGATTGGTGATGCTATGGTTCGTATTCATGAAAGAAAACCAGTTAGTCCACTATTTAAATAGAAATTAGGTGAGTTTTTGATTTATTTGGATAATGCTGCAACGACTCCGATGTCTTCAGTAGCTATCTCAGCAATGACTCAAGTCATGCAAGAAACTTATGGCAACCCTTCTAGTATTCATGGCCATGGGCGCCAAGCAGGTAAACTATTACGAGAAGCTCGTCAAGAACTTGCAAGTTTACTAGGAACAAAGCCACAACATATATTTTTTACCACTGGTGGTACTGAAAGCAATAATACTGCTATCATCGGCTACTGCCTTCGCCATCAAAATCGTGGAAAGCACATTATCACTACTGCGATTGAGCACCATGCTGTTCTAGAACCCATCAAATACTTGGTTGAAAATTTCGGTTTTGAAGTGACTATTTTACATCCTGAACATCAAGAAATCACTGCAGACCAAGTCAAAAATGCACTGCGTGAAGATACCATTCTTGTTTCTACTATGTTTGCAAACAATGAAACTGGTACACTTTTACCTATTGCTAAAATTGGTGAAGTTCTAAAAAATCATCCAGCCGTCTATCATGTCGATGCGGTTCAGGCAGTTGGTAAATTTGAGATTCTTCCCGAAAAATTGGGAATTGATTTTCTTAGCGCTTCTGCACACAAATTTTATGGTCCAAAAGGAGTTGGTTTTCTCTATGCTGCATCTACAGATTTTGACTCCTACCTTCATGGTGGCGATCAAGAGCAGAAAAAAAGAGCAGGAACAGAAAATCTTCCTGCCATTGTGGGAATGGTAGCAGCTCTAAAGGATGATCTTGAAAACCAAGAACAAAACTTTAAAAAGGTTCAAAAACTAAAAGAAACATTCTTAAAGGAAATGGCTGACACAGACTATTATCTCAATCAAGGGAAAGACCAGCTACCTTATGTCCTTAATATTGGATTCCCAGGTCAACGTAATGATCTACTACTCCTTCGTCTAGATCTTGAAGGTATTTCTATTTCAACTGGCTCTGCTTGTACTGCAGGTGTCGTTCAGGTTAGTCATGTTCTTCAGGCTTTCTACGGTGAAGACTCTCCTCGCTTACACGAATCCGTTCGCGTCAGCATTTCACCTCAAAATACAGAGCAAGAAATAATCACTCTCGCACAAACTCTAAAAGAAATCATTGGAGGTTAACTCAATGGCATTCGAAAAAACCATTAGTCTTAAAAATTGCCGTTATGATTACACACTTAGCCCAACCGTCAAAAAGTTCACTCTAAAAGATAACACTTTTTTTGAAACTAAGGTTGGTAACTATGAACTAACACGTCTTCTTGAAAAAGTTCCAAATAGTGGGGAAGGTTTCCAACTTAAGATTATCATCAACAAAGACTTAACAGGTGCAAAAATCAACATCACTGATAAATTTGGTCTACGTTTAGTCGATATCTTTAAGTCAGAAGAAACTCATATCCACCAAGAGAAATTTTACTTCTTGATGGATAGTCTTGTTGAACGTGATGTCTTTACTAAAAGCGAAAGATAGAAGGCAATTATGTTTCGATTAACTTACAAAGACACCTATCAAGTCGATCGCGTTTTAGAATACGAAGATTATGAAGCACTCATGCTATCACTTTCAGGTTGTGTGACTCTTCCAGATACTACTGTCATTACTTCTCTGACCTATAATGAAAAAGAAATCTATCAGGGGCTTCTGGGAAATCTCTATCGTTTTCTATCTCACTATGATTTTACGAAGATAAGCTAAGATTTTTCTTAGTTTTTTCTTGTTTTTGTTGATTTTTTCACAATCTTTCTATAAAATAGTATTTAGAAAGGTTGTGATTTTGTGAAAGAAAAACAGTCTGCTATTCCAAAAGCAACAGCAAAGAGACTTTCTCTTTATTATCGTATCTTTAAAAGATTTCATGCAGAAAAAATTGAAAGAGCCAACTCAAAACAAATTGCCGAGGCCATTGGTATTGACTCTGCTACTGTTAGACGAGATTTTTCCTACTTTGGTGAACTTGGTCGCCGTGGATTTGGCTACGATGTCAAAAAACTAATGACGTTTTTTGCTGATCTTCTAAATGATAATTCTATTACAAATGTTATGTTGGTGGGTATTGGTAATATGGGGCACGCTCTCCTTCACTACCGTTTCCACGAACGAAACAAAATGAAAATCATTATGGCTTTTGATTTGGATGATCATCCTGAAGTTGGGACAAAAACTCCTGATGGAATCCCAATTTATGGAATTTCCCAAATCAAGGATAAAATAAAGAATGCAGATGTTAAAACTGCAATCTTAACAGTTCCGAGTGTCAAATCACAAGAAGTAGCTAATCTCCTTGTCGAAGCAGGTATTAAAGGAATTTTAAGCTTTTCACCCGTTCATCTCCAACTACCAAAAGATGTGGTAGCTCAGTATGTAGATTTAACTAGTGAATTGCAAACTCTCCTCTATTTCATGAGAAAAGAGGATTAGAAAGCGAAAGCATTTATGAAAAAACCAGTTATTGGGATTACAGGAAACGAAAAAGCTCATCCTGATGATGAGCTTATGATGAGCTATGCTGCGAAAGGCTTTGTTGAAGGAGTCAAGGAAGCTGGGGGAATTCCCATTATCCTACCAATTGGTGATCAAGAAATGGCTAGTTACTACATTGGCTTGATTGATAAACTCATTTTAACTGGTGGACAAAATGTCGATCCAAAGTTCTATGGTGAGCCTAAAAAGATCGATAGCGATGACTACCACCTTCAGAGAGATATTTTTGAGCTAGCTCTTATAAAAGAAGCCATTAAACAGAAGAAACCCATTTTTTCTGTTTGTCGAGGCACCCAGCTCTTTAATGTGGCTATGGGAGGATCTCTTTATCAAGATATTGAAGACCATTGGCAGGATACTTCAGCCGAGTATACAACTCAACGTTTAGTCACCGAGCCTGATACTATTCTTCGAGATATCTATGGAGAAATCTCCCATATCAACTCTTTCCACCATCAGAGTATTAAGGACCTAGCTCCAAATCTAAAGGTTGTAGCTCATGATCCTAAAGATGGAATTATCGAGGCTGTTACAACAACGGATGGTTTCCCTTTCCTCGGTGTTCAATGGCATCCAGAATTTCTCTTTGAAAATCGCCCCAAAGATAAAACACTTTTCGACTATGTCGTCAATGAACTCTAAAGCTACTAATAGGTTATTAAATCGTGAATGAACTTAAAACACCTTCTACTCATGATATTTTGAGAGATTTAGAAGCTAATATTTTCACTTTTCTTAAGAGCAAGGAAATAGAAGTTTATTTTCAACTTTCTAATCTATACAGACTTTTAACAGCCGAAAGCTATCAAGCATTTTCTAAGGATAAAGAGAATCTTGATAAACTATCTCAAAAAGAAAAACAAAAGCAACTCAAAGAGTGGTCTAAAAAGGCAAAACCATTTTGTAAAAAAACAGATGCTAAATTAAAAGGTAAATTTCGATCATCGGTCGGTTTTTACAGGGATATCCTCATCCATAAAAAAAGGTATTATAAAATAAAAGATTTTAATGCTATTGTTGATTTTATCGTGCAAGAAAAATTGCTAGTCCCTACATTAGCTCCACTTCCTGTCATAGATATGACTCAAGTAGAATCCTATGCTTTACAAGAGATTGATCAGGGTCCCCTAAAATTTAAAAAATAAACCTATATCAAGTCCGTCTTCTCACGGTAACTAAAATAATCGGAATGTGAAACAATGAGATGGTCCAATAAGACCAAACCCATTAATTCGCAGGCTTCTTTAACAAGTTTCGTAACATGGTCATCATTTCTACTAGGCATAACAGCACCAGATGGATGATTATGAACAAGAATCACGGATGTAGCCATATGCTTTAAGGCATAGTGAAGAATTTCTCTTGGTTCCGCAATACTTCTAGTAGCAGATCCAATAAAAATGGTTTGCTGATGAATAATTTGATTTTGTGTATTCAGATAGAGCGCCACTAGGTGCTCTTGTTTTTTATCTCCCAATTCTTGTTGCATCTTTTTAGCCAGTCTTTGACTACTAAGAATGCTCTCTGCCTCAATGGTTTCATGTTTGTGAATACGACTTCCAAGCTCAATCATTGCTTGCAGTTCAATAGCCTTCACTCTACCGATACCTGATAAACTCTGCAGTTCTTGCAAGGTCATTTTTTTTAACTCAGTTAAACTGTTCAATTGAGACAATACTTTCTGTGCAATTTCAAAAACGGTAGATTGACGAGTTCCTGTTCGTAATAAAATGGCTAGTAATTCCTGATTGCTCAAACTCTCTACTCCTTCTGTCACCAAGCGTTCCCTTGGCAAGAGCGAATCTTCTTGAAATGAAATACTGTACATAAAAATCCTCCTCACTTTATTATTCGTGAGAAGGATGATTAATTCAATAAAAACTAGTTATTTTTAGATTTTTTCAAGAGCTAGTCGCAAATCTTCAATCAAATCATCGACATTTTCAAGACCGATTGAGAGACGGATTTGATTTTTAGTTACTCCTGCTGCTTCTAGATCAGAGTCTGACAACTGAGCATGTGTTGTAGTTGCGGGATGAACCACCAATGATTTAGCATCTGCTACATTGGCTAAGTTTGAAAAGATTTCCAAGTTGTCAATCACTTTACGAGCTTCTGCTTCTCCACCTTTAACATGGAAGGTAAAGATTGAACCAACACCTTTTGGTAAATATTTCTCCGCCAAGGCATGGTAAGGGCTATCAGCTAATTTTGGATAATTGACTTTTTCAACTTTTGGATGGTTCACAAGGAAATCAACGATTTTCTCAGCATTTTGAACATGACGTTCAACACGGAGAGATAGTGTCTCAAGACCTTGTAGGAGCAAGAATGAGTTAAATGGTGAAAGGGCAGCTCCCATATCGCGAAGCAATTGCACGCGAGCAGCAACGATAAAGGCTGCAGCACCAACATCACGAGTATAGCTGATATTGTGGTAGCTTGGATCTTCATCGACTAATTGAGGGAATTTCCCTGAAGCAGCCCAGTCAAACTTACCGCTATCAACAATGACACCGCCAATAGTTGTACCGTGTCCACCGATAAATTTAGTCGCCGAGTGAACCGAGATATCTACACCGTGTGAAAAGACATTGATAAGATAAGGCGTTGCAAAGGTATTGTCTGAAACCAAAGGAATCTGATGTTTATGAGCAATTTCAGCTATTTTTTCAATATCAGGAATGTTGATAACTGGATTACCCAAAGTTTCAATCAAAACAAGTTTGGTATTATCTTTAATCGCTGCCTCTACTTCTTCTAGATTATCAATATCAACAAAAGTTGTGGTGATTCCGTAACGAGGAAGGGTTTCTTTCAAAAGGTTAAAGGTCCCACCGTAGATAGTTGAAGCTGCAACCACGTGGTCTCCTGCATGAGCAAGTCCAAGGATAGTATAAGTAAGAGCTGCCATCCCAGAAGCTGTGGCAAGTGCACCTACTCCGCCTTCTAGTGCTGCAATACGCTCTTCAAAAGCTGAAGTTGTTGGATTGGTAATACGAGTATAGATATTTCCAGCTTTTTGAAGGGCAAAAAGGTCTGCACCCTCCTGTGTATCTTCAAATACAAAAGATGTTGTTTGATAAATTGGTACAGCACGAGACTTGGTAGTAGCATCTACCACTTGTCCTGCATGCAATTGAAGAGTTTCAAATTTAAATTCACGAGTCATAATCAGACCTCCAAAGATTTCATTAAATTAATTGTATCATCTATGGCAGTTAGTTACAAATACAACTTTGTTATATATTGGCATAAGCAATAGCTATGGCTATTATTAAAATTGTAGAACTTTTTTCAGAAAGTTTAAAAAGTTTGATTTCACTTCTCCCATACTTTATAATGAATATAAAGGAGAAGAATATGTCAGAAATTACACATGAAATTGATACAAACTTCGCTGGTCGTTTAAATATTCTACGTGCTGGTGTCCTCGGAGCCAATGACGGGATCATTTCCATCGCTGGAGTTGTTATCGGGGTTGCCAGTGCAACAAGTAATATTTGGATAATCTTTCTTTCAGGTTTGGCTGCCATCTTAGCGGGTGCCTTCTCTATGGCTGGAGGTGAATATGTTTCAGTATCCACTCAAAAAGACACTGAAGAAGCTGCTGTAGCTCGTGAGCAATTACTTTTGGATAAGGATATCGAGGCTGCAAAGAAATCTCTCTATGCTGCTTATCTTCAAAATGGTGAGTGTGAAACTTCAGCTCAACTTTTAGTCAATAAAGCTTTTCTTAAAAATCCACTTAAAGCTTTAGTTGAAGAAAAATACGGAATCGAGTATGAAGAGTTTACCAATCCTTGGCATGCTGCAGCATCTAGCTTCATTGCTTTTGTTCTTGGTAGTCTACCACCAATGCTTTCCATTACCATCTTTCCAAATGACTATCGAATCCCTGCTACTGTTTTTATCGTTGCGATTTCTCTATTGATTACAGGTTATACCAGTGCCAAACTTGGGAAAGCCCCAACTAAAACAGCTATGATTCGTAACCTTTGTATCGGTTTTTTAACCATGGGAGTGACCTATCTATTGGGTCAGTTGTTTAGTATTTAAGATAAAAATTGATGCTGAGCAAAAACTAGATTAAAAATAAAACCACACAGTGATTTCAAGCTTGAATAGCATCAAGCCGAAAGAAATACTGTGTGGTTTTTGAATAGTAGCCTTTTAGAGTCTAAACTACTGGCCAATTTTGCTAGATTTATAGTCGTGAAGGTGAATCCTAACTCTGTTTAAATGGCTTATTTGCCTCTAATACTCAATGAAAATCAAATAGCAAACTAGGAAATTAGCCACAGGCTGTACTTGAGTACATCAAGGCGACGCTAAAGCAGTTTGAATTTGATTTTCGAAGAGTATTAATTATAAACCATGGCATGAGAAAGGTATTCTGTAAGAAAAAACTGCACTGGTCCTCTGAAAAATCAAATGATGCAACAACTGCTCAATTATTGATAAACATAAATTGATGATGCGATGGACCTAACTTTGTATGCACATGATACATATAAGTAAACTGAATGTCATTGTTTTCTTCAGGACTATTTGTAAGTTTTATCAACTAAAAAGCGCGAGTATTAAGATAAAATACTAGGATTATAAATTGACTTTTTTTCTATCAAAACAGGCAAATAAATCGCAATCACTTACTTTTTTCTTTAAAAGATTCATATATTTTTTTATATACCACTTTTATATCTTTTTTCTGAGAATTCAACTCTTCATTACCGTAGTCAAAATTTGCTACTACAAATCCCTCGTCAGCATTAGAAAAAGTAAAAAATTCTATTCCAATGAGTTTATTATGCTTAGAGTCCTCAATAGTGTCTCCTAAATTATTATTAAATTGCTTCACTTCTTCTTCACGAACTCCGAACCCAGAAGCAGCACCATTTGCAATGATGTTTGAAAATACTTCTTCTGAAGACGCTACTTCTTTCACAGTTATGAAGTATGTGGCCTCTTCTGTTTCTACTTGTCTCACTTTATTCCATTTTTCTGTATCACTAGAAGAAACCGTAAAAACTGTTAACTCCAACGTTGGTTTATTGGTATTCTCTTTTGAGATCATTTGTTTTCTAAAAAAGAAGAAGGCAAGTAACCCAGCTACAAAGATCAAAGCAATATAAATTATCTTTTTCATACATTATCCCCTATATCTTTCATATCAATGATCACATCAACTTTATTATAGACAGCTGGATCATGCGTCGCTATAATAACATATTTGTCTTCATCTCTTTCATTTAATAATAAACGAATAATTTCTTTTCCAATCTCACCATCTAAAGCTCCTGTGGGTTCATCTGCTAAGATAATTTTACGTGGTTTCATTAACATTCTAGCAATAGCTACACGTTGAGCCTGCCCTCCAGACAATTCATATATTTTTTGATGTAAATAGTCACTTGACAGTCCTACTTTTTCAAGTACATCAGTTATTGTTTTTTTGTCTTTAGTGATAAGTTTCAAATTATCATATACTGTTTTGTTTTCGATTAAAGAATAATTTTGAAATACATATCCAACAGTATTTTTAAAAAAAGTTCTTTCTTTTATCTTCCAAATATCCTGTTTATCAACTAAAACATTCCCACTATCAATTTTTTCTAATCTTCCTATAATATTAAGAAGGGTGCTTTTACCAGATCCGGAACCTCCAATCAATGCATAACTTTTTCCAGATTCAAATCTTAAATTTAAGTCTGTAAAGATCTTCTTTGAGCCGAAACTTTTTGAAACGTTCAAAAGGTCAATTGTCATGTTTCATCTCCTTTTAAAATTTTAGTATAGCTTTCAGATAATTTTCTAAAACTCATGATTATTGACAACATCAAAACCAGCAGAGAAGCAAGACCAATATATAGCAACTCTATTTGACCTGTCATAAGAAATGTAAATAGGATAACCATTGTAATAGTCATCATAAAATACTTGAGACTTGAAATTGCTATATATGTTTTTGACAGACCCAAAATGATTTTCTTCACATATTCATTCTGTTTTAGGGCAATATAAAGTTGGACATATTGATAAATGAGTATAAAGACAATACTGTAAATTATCTTCTGCAAGATTTGTGACAGTAGAATTTGGTGCTCTAAGGACTGGATCTTTAATTTCACAATTTGGTAAACATCTACTGGATTCATTGAAACATTCAACTGGCTAGCCATCTCATTTATTTTCTTTACCGCTTCAGGACTAAAAAGAGACTTATGTGTTATATTACTAGCTAAAGAAAACTGGTTGTTTTCAATCATTTTGTCCGTATCTAACACAACAACAATATTATCTTTACTATCTGCTACACTTGCGATCGGTAAAAACTCTTTCATTTTATGATTATCATCAGCATCCTCATTGAAATAAAAAATTTTTTCCCCATCAGGAATTATTTGTACTGCAAGCTCTTCTTTTGTATAGTTTGTTCCAATAAATTGTTCTGCTACAACTGTATTTTCAATAGATTTCTGGTTTTCTTTCCATTTCTCAGGAATATAGATGGTTGCTATCTTATTATCTAAAAGATGATAGTTTGTTCCATTCACTTTATTTTGTAGGTTAGCACCTGTTTGATTGATATAAATCAACTCTTTATTTATTTCTGGATTCGTTATTCCGTCATTTTCTAATTGTTTAGAAAAGTCTTCCATAACATGTGAAGTTTTCATGAAATCTGGAACATATGCCGAAGATCGGTCAATATATAAGAAATCTAAGTTTTTTAAGGCAGCAGCTATCTGTAGATACTTACCATCCGAATCATTAACTTCTCCAGTTTTGGCAGAGTTATTTTCAATTCCAAGGAACTCAATCCTTCTCCAGTCTTTTACTGTGTCCCATGGTACTAAATTCTGTATCTGGATGTTAATACTGGATTGACTACTCTTTGTTTCTTGTAAAAAAATTCCTGAGATAAGGATGATAATCGAAATAATAGCAAGCCATACGATAAAAATAAGCTTGTTTTTCGCCTTGTTTTTGATAATTTCAATGGGCTTTTCAACCTGAATCGTCAACCAAAATAAAACAAAGGTGATGAGATCAATGATTTGAAATAGTATAAAATTCGTTAAAAGAAGAGAGAAAAATAACTTAGAACTATAGGTGAAGAAACCATTTCCCAAAAAAGAACTGTAAGAAATCATCAATAAAGCCATCATAATCAGTTCAAAAATAAGAGAAATGCCATACTCTCTTCTTAGATCGTATACAGGCAAGCCCAAAGAACGTCGTATCACTCCTTCTTTAATCTGCTTCGTTCTAACAACAAATAACACAACTAATAAAGTTAAGTAAATGGAGCTCATTAACAGTATTCTTAAAGTTCCAGTGAATTGTAAGATTCCTCCTATATACCAAGGATAAGCCGTATATACTGTTTGTAGTCCAGTCATCGTAAGTGGTTTCAAACTGTCTATATTTATTTTTCCAAGGGTGTAATACATCCCTATTATTGGTGCTGACTTTAATTGTTCATTATTTACATCATCGAAATTTACATACTTCAACTGACCAGAACTCTGAACGACCGGCTTGTAAATGGTAACATTTTCCGTTTTTGATAGGTCACGAATCATTTCGTAAATTTCGTTATTGGAAAGATTGCTTTTTCCTTGAATAGAAAAGGCACCATCAATTGGTAAAGGTATGGGCGTTTCGGTATCGCTAATAGTGACCAGACCAATTGCAGCAATCAAACAAAAGAAGAATCCAATAGTACATAATTTTAATTTCATAAGCATTTACCATATTACAAAAGACCCTAACTTATAATCGGCTCTCTTGTTTTCATAAATTATTTTTAAAATCTATAATAATCTCAATATGCATTTAAGCGAAAATTGTTTCAAGATTTTTTCTTGAAATGTCTATCTATAATCTTTTTTATCGTGAACTTTAACGTTCCCCAAATATTCGTTTGGGTTAATACTATGATTCCTTGACAAACATTTTTTATTATATTTGAACAATCTTGCGATAACTTCTTGAAGTAATCATAAATATTAGGACATAGACTAAAGCAAAGATACCACAAATGGAAAGTGTTACGCTTAACATCATAGCTGTATCCACACCACCAATAACCTTGATAATCAAACTCAACATGTGATAGGCAAAGGCTAGATGTAGGAAGGCGAAGATTACAGGGAGGAAGAAGACAGTCAAGACTTGCTTGTTAATGGTTTGCTTGATTTGTTTTTGGTCCAAGCCCACCTTTTGCAAAATCACAAAGCGTTCACGGTCTTCATAACCTTCTGAGATTTGTTTATAGTAAATAACCAGTACAGTACCTATCATAAAGATGATAGAGAGGAAAATACCAATAAAGAGGACACCTCCATAGAGAACATTCATTTGGACAATTGCATCACTTGAACCATTACCCCCGTAAACCATAGCATCTTCACTTTTGAGATTATGGTTAAAATTATTTACATACGCATCAAAATCATCAGATAGCTTTAATTGTTCCTCTAGACTTGCGGTGACATCCATACCACCGTAGAACTGAGTGTAGACAGCAGAATCTTGGTACTGATCCAAAAAGCTTTGAAGATCTGGTACAACTAGGTAGTTAAAATCTGAAACTAAAAGGATATAGAGATTTGAAACATGATTGATGATAAAATCTTGCTGGATTTCTTCCTTGATACGATACTCTTGATTGTTAAGACTAAATGCTTTCTGACCTTTTAGTTGGTCATTTTTAGCCCACAGTCCGACTTCATTATCCGTTAAATCAAGCTTTTGTCCAGTCATTTTTGCATAGTCTTTTTGATCAAATACTAGAAAAACTGTCTTAGGTAATTCCGTGATTTGTTCTTTAGTCATAATGGTTAATTTAGTTCCATCTTGACTAGAAAGGCCAAAGCTAGCATAGCTAAGAACGTCTTTATTGCTAATCGTCAAGTTCTTTTCACTGGCATATTGAGTCAATAGTTGGTCTAAATTCTCAACTTCAATATTATTTCCCTTAGCCTTAACATCGAAATCATGAGGATACATGATATTTTTTATATTTTCAGAACCGTTGTAGATACTGGTTGCTGCAGACATGGTGATTAAAACCATGGTTGAAAGGATGGTAATGGTTGCTAAACCGACAGCGTTTTTCTTCATACGAAAGATAAGGTTAGAAACAGAGATGAGGTTATTGGGTTGGTAGTAATATCTTTTGTTTTTCTTGAGTAGCTGTAAGAAAACTGTAATACCCGCATTGAATAAGAGGTAGGTCGCAACAATTACCAACAGGACGGCTATAAAGAAAGTAACAGTCGCTGAAACTGGATCTTTTACGCTTTGTGCTAGATAGTAGCCACTACCTAGTGCAATTAGCCCTAGTAAAGTTTGAAGGACTAAGAAACGTCCCTTCTTCTCCCCTTCTACTTTTTCACGAGATAGTTGCAGAGCATCCATACGGATGATACGTAGGGTATTTAGAAACACAAGGACTAAAAAGATAAGACCAAATACTAGAAGAATTGAAAGGACTACGGACCATTGAAAGGTTGCGACTAGCTCTACCTTCATCTTTGCAAGTTTAAGCAATATAGCAAAGATGAGATTGTCAAAGAGGGCACCAATGCCAATCCCAGAAGTCACTGTTACTAAACCAAATATCAGGAGCTCCTTGAAGGTCATACCAATTAAATGGCACTTTTCTAGTCCCAACATACCATAGACACCCAGTTCTTTTGAGCGATTTTTCATAACAAAACTATTGGCATAAAGGACTATAATGGCTGACGCAAGGGTGACGACAAACATACCAAATCCTAGAGTAGTTTGAATGGTGGATCCTCCACGGATTTCCGCAATCTTGGGATTGAAGGTCAGAGAGTAAAAGAGATAGCTGATAGTAACTGCCAAAATGACTGCCAAAGCAAAGGGATAATAGAGTTTGCGGTTTTTGATTAAGTTGGATATGGCCAACTTATTGGTTAATCGAAACATACTAGTTCACCTCACTTGCCATAACAGTCAAGGTGTCAGAGATTTCTTGGAACATCTGACGATCCGTCTTTTCACCTCGATAAATTTGATTATAGAGAATACCGTCCTTGATGAAAAGAACACGTTTTGCACGGCTGGCCGCAGCTGTTGAGTGGGTCACCATGAGAATGGTTTGCCCTTGTTCATTGATCTGATCAAAGATATCAAGGAGAGCTGCAGACGATTTAGAGTCTAGGGCACCTGTTGGCTCGTCCGCAAGAAGAATTTCTGGTTCTGTGATGATAGCCCGTGCAACTGCTACCCTTTGTTTTTGCCCTCCAGAGATTTCATAAGGGTACTTCTCCTGCAATTGATTGATGCCAAGATTTTCGGCCGTCACGACCAATTTTTTCATCATTTCTGTTATAGGCTTTCTAGACAATACCAAAGGGAGTAAGATATTGTCTTTAACAGAAAGCGTATCTAACAAATTGAAGTCTTGGAAGACAAAGCCTAACTTTTCACGACGGAAGCTTGATGCTTCAGAATTTTTAATGGTAGCTGTGTCAGTTCCGTTTAGGAAGACCTGCCCACGCGTTGGCTTGTCAAGCATAGCAAGAATATTGAGTAGAGTAGATTTACCAGATCCAGACTCACCCATAATAGCAACGTAATCGCCTTTTTCAACGGTAAAGTGAATATCTTTCAGGGCTTCTACTTGGTTGCCTTGAAAGCGAGTTTTATAAATCTTTTGAACGTGTTTTACATCTAATAGTGTCATTTTAACTTCTCCTTTTTAATATCCCATTAATTGAAACTGAGCTTGCATCATTTCGATGCCGATTTGAACTCGCTCGATATCCTTTGGACTCGGCTTACTTGTTTGTTTCTTTTGTAAAATTGTTTTCATAGTATTGCTACTTTATCTTTCTGATATAAGTGTACTCTAAAAAAAGAGTTGGTTCCATAACATAACCTTACAAAAGAGGTCTGTAATCTTACATTTTTGTAAGATTGGATTATTTTTTTGATATGAACTACTATTAGTTTACCACAAATTTTTAAGCAAAAGAAAAACCCTTGATACTACAAGGGTTTAATACTTCAAATGAATGGTAATATGGTTACCAAAACCAACCTTCATTATCATCGATTGGTTCAGCCTCTTTAATCTTACGTGGTCCTGTTCCGTACATTTCTGCTTCGATATCTTCCTTTGTTGGCAAGATAGAGGCTAAGATGATGTAGATGATGATTCCAAGTCCAAAGTTTGCGATTGTAAAGATAGCAAAAATGAAGCGCACAAGGGTGACATCAAGATCCCATTTATCAGATAGTCCAGCAAGTACTCCTGATATCATACGATTTCGTCTCATTTTATAAAATTTTCTATTCATGATTTGTACCTCTTTCGGTATTCTTGTAATAAGTATAACATGAAATAAAAACTGCTTGCATCAGTCCTTAGGCGGATTTTGTAGGATAAGTTTGCCACGACAAAGACCACAACGATAACGTTTAGTATCAATTCGTCGCTTTCGTTGATAGGTTTGGTGACAAGTCTGACAAGTATAGACTAGAGCTGGTGTTTGATTAACACTTGATAAGGGAGGAACAAAGCGGAGCCCGTCCACTTCTTTTAACAGTTTCTTAAAGGCTACATCTTTATGTTTATACCCCTTGCCCTCATAGTATAGATGATAATGACAGAGTTCGTGACGGACAATTTTCCGAAAAACCTCTAAACCAAGTTCTTGATAGACTTTTGGATTAAAATCCAAATGCCCATCCTTTGGAAAGAATCGCCCACCTGTCGACCGTAGGCGAGTATTCCATTGAGCTTGGTGTTTGAAAGGTTTCCCAAAGTCTTCTAAAGAAACTTGTTTAACGTAATTAGTTAGATTCATCTGGTGCAAGGAGCGACAGATTTACTTTTTCTCGTTGGACATCAATCTTCTTCACCCAAACGGTTACCAAATCACCAACTGAAACGACTTGACTCGGATGCTTGATGAATCTCTTGCTCATGTGAGAGATATGAATCAGGCCATCCTCGTGAATACCAATGTCAACAAAGGCACCGAAGTCAACGACGTTACGAACAACGCCCTCAAGCTTCTGGCCAACTTTTAAGTCCATGATATCCAAAACATCCTGACGTAGGACTGGAGCATCAAAAGAATCACGGAAATCACGTCCTGGTTTGAGAAGGTCAGCGATAATGTCTTTAAGTGTTTCTTGACCGAGTTCTAGCTCTTGAGCCATTTCCTTGATTGAAACGGATTTTAGCTTGGCTTGCGCTTCTTCATTTAGGTCTTTAATATCTAAGCGTTTGAAGAGTTCCTTGACCGCTGCATAGTTTTCTGGGTGAACACCAGTATTGTCAAGGATGTTGCTGCTTTCAGGAATACGAAGGAAACCTGCAGCCTGCTCAAAAGCTTTTGCCCCTAGGCGAGGAACTTTCTTGATTTGGGCGCGTGAAGTGATTTTTCCTTCTTCTTCACGGTACTTAACGATATTTTCAGAGATGGTTTTGTTTAGTCCTGCAACATGTGAAAGCAAGGCTGGACTAGCTGTATTGATATTGACACCGACTTGGTTAACAACTGTATCCACCACGAAATCAAGACTTTCAGACAGTTTCTTCTGACTAACGTCATGCTGATATTGACCGACACCGATGGATTTAGGATCGATTTTAACCAATTCAGCAAGAGGATCTTGCAAACGGCGAGCAATTGAGATAGCAGAACGTTTTTCAACGGTTAGTTCTGGAAACTCCTGGCGGGCAAGTTCACTAGCTGAGTAGACAGACGCACCACTCTCATTGACAATGACATAGCTGACTTCTGGAAAATCCTTCAGTACTTCAGCAACAAAAGCTTCACTTTCACGACTGGCAGTACCATTCCCGATAGCGATGATTTCAACACCGTATTGGCCAATCAAATCTGCCAAATCACGCTTAGCTTCTTCAATCTGACGAGCTGAAGCTGGTTTGACTGGATAAATGACTTGTGTTGTCAGCATCTTACCAGTCGCATCAACGACCGCAAGCTTGGCACCTGTACGAAAGGCAGGGTCAAATCCAAGAACCACGCGCCCTTTTAGCGGTGCTACCAGAAGAAGATTACGGAGGTTTTCTGAGAAGAGTTGAATAGCTCCTTCTTCTGCCTTTTCTGTCAATTCAGTACGAATACGGCGCTCGATAGCTGGTAAGACTTTTTTCTTAACAGACTGCTGAACAACTTCGTCAATATAAGCATTCTTAACCTTAAAACGAGCAGCAAAGAAGGCTTGAATACGATCAGTCGCATGCTCAAAACCAATTTTCAAGACGCCTAACTTCTCACCACGATTAAGGGCAAGAGTACGATATCCCTGCATGTTAGCAACCGTCTCTGAGAAATCATAATAAATCTGAAAGACTTGCTTTTCATCCAAACTTTCGTCCTTGACTTGTGAAGTAATCTTAGAATGTCTAAGGACCTCTTGATAAGTCATCGAACGCAAATTGACATCCTCAGAGAGAGCTTCAACCAAAATATCAACTGCACCTGCTAAAGCATCTTGTGGAGTCTCGAATCCTTCACAGACAAATGCTTCTGCTTCTTTTTCTAGGTCAGAAACATTTTGTAAGATTAAGCGAGCAAGAGGGAAAAGCCCTGCCTCACGCGCAATTGTCGCCTTGGTGCGGCGTTTTTCTTTATAAGGAAGATAAAGTTCTTCAACATCTGCTAGTTTTTCAGCAGCTAAGATGGCTTCTTCCAATTCCTTGGTCAGCTTGCCTTGCTCTTTGATTTTTGCTAAAACTGCTTCTTTTCGATCATTTAGAGCAGTTAGACTTTTATCAAGGTCGATAATAGCTTTAATAGCCACCTCATCCAAACTACCAGTCATGTCTTTCCGATAACGAGCGATAAAGGGAATGGTTGCTCCTTCTGCTGTCAAAGACAAGACCGTATCAATTTGCTTTAAGCTTACACCCAAATCTTGGGAAATTTTTTCATATTTTTTATCCATGAAACTATTATACCATAAGGAAGAAAGCTTGTTTTCATTAATTTGTTGCTTTATTTCAACTTTATAAAGATAAAAAGGAAGTTGATTATAAAATATAACTATTTCCCAGAAATAATAGTATAATAGAGGTAACACAAAGAATCGAGGTATGCCTTATGGCTGTTAAATTTACAAAAACTGATGACTTAGATAAAATGTTCGAAGAGTTTGCCAAACTTCCTGATTTGAAACAAGTAACATTTCCAGACGACAAAGAGAAGAAAGATAAGGCAGAAAAGAAAAAATAGATGACACTCTTTCAAAGTCTACCTTCTAGTGTGTTACAAGCTGGCGCTATTTTTCTATCAATCATCATTGAAGCCCTACCCTTCGTCTTAATTGGTAGCATCATCTCTGGTGCTATTGAAGTCTACGTCACTCCTGAGAAGGTTTATACATTTCTCCCTAAAAATCGTTTGGGGAGAATCTTTTTTGGTACCTTCATTGGTTTTCTCTTTCCCTCTTGTGAGTGTGGGATTGTCCCTATCATCAATCGTTTCTTGGAGAAGAAGGTTCCAAGCTATACAGCTGTTCCCTTTCTAGTAACAGCTCCAATCATTAATCCCATCGTACTCTTTTCGACCTATTCAGCTTTTGGCAATTCCATTCAAATGGTTCTTCTAAGAGCTTTAGGGGCAATACTCATTGCTACGATATTGGGTATTTTCCTCGGATTTTTCTGGGAAGAATCGATTCAAAAAGAAAATAGATTGGCTTGTCATGAGCATGATTTTTCTCACTTGAGTAAAGGTCAAAAAATTCTTCAGGTCTTTATCCAAGCTATCGATGAATTCTTTGATATGGGACGTTATTTGGTTTTCGGTTGTCTGTTTGCTAGCATAGTTCAGGTTTATGTACCAACTAGGATCCTGACTTCTATCAGCGCAACACCACTACTTGCGATTGTTCTTCTGATGGTCTTATCTTTCCTACTATCCCTCTGTAGTGAAGCGGATGCCTTTATTGGATCTTCTCTTCTCTCAAGTTTTGGCTTTGCTCCAGTGCTTGCCTTTCTGGTTATAGGTCCCATGCTTGATGTCAAGAACTTACTCATGATGAAGAACTATCTCAAAACTCGCTTTATTTGGCATTTCATGACAATTGTAACTCTTGTTGTTCTTGTCTATTCTTATCTAGTCGGGGTGATGCTATGATACGATTTCTTATTCTGATGAGTTATTTTTTCTTAACCCTTTATCTAAAGCTATCAGGTAAACTCAATCAGTATCTAAACCTCCACTACTCTTATCTGGCTTATATCACCATGGTTTTGTCATTGTTACTAGCCATCGTTCAAGCCTATATTTGCTTCAAGCGTTTGAAAGAACATAGCCACTTACATAGTATTTCAGCCAAGCTTGCTAGTTTTGTCCTCTTAAGTTTGCCTTTGTTAGTTGGATTCACTTTTTCAACAGTTACTCTGGATTCACAAACAGTATCGGCAAAAGGATATTATTTCCCTTTGTCTGAAGGAACTGACAAGGCAATCCAAGCAAGTGAAGGAACGAGCAGTCAGTATCTCAAACCGGATACCAGTCGCTTTTATTCACAAACAGCTCATGAAAATATTATTCGGAAGAGTGCTGATAAGTACTTAGCTCAATCAAGTATTGTTATCAAGGATGAAAATTACTTAGAAATCATGGAAGCTATCTATGATTATCCAAATGAATTTGAAGGTAAAGAGATCGAGTTTATTGGGTTTGTCTACAACGATCCCAGTCACAGCGATAGTCAATTTGTCTTTCGCTTTGGTATCATGCACTGTATCGCTGATTCAGGAGTTTTTGGCCTATTGACCACTGGAAATACCAATCATTATGACAATAACACATGGGTGAGAGTCAAAGGAAAGATTAGCAATCGCTACCACAAGGAACTTAACCAAGTCCTTCCAACAATCGAAGTCCAGTCTTTCATAAAAGTGGACAAACCAGAGAATCCTTATGTTTACAAAGAATTTTAAAAAAGTAGCCTGAGTGGGCTACTTTTTGTTATCATCTCACAATATCTTTATACATATCTGGTCTTCTATCTCTATACAGACCCCAGTTCAGACGCTCTTTTGCACCTTTGTCAAGGTCATAAGTTGCTAACAGAACAGCGTCTCCTTGTCGTTCGGCTTGAGTTAGAATAGCTCCTGTTTCGTCGGTCATAAAGGATGAACCGTAGAAATTAAGGCTAGAACTTTGCCCTCCATTTTCCTCGCAAGGAGTGACTTCTTCCAAACCATAACGATTGGCTGCGATAACTGGAACGATATTAGCTGCAGCATGCCCTTGCATGGTACGTTGCCAATGTCCACAACTATCTGTATCCAAAATTGGCTCCGAACCAATGGCTGTTGGGTAAAAGAGTAATTCTGCACCATTTATGGCAAGGCAACGGGCTGTTTCAGGGAACCACTGATCCCAACAAATCCCAATACCAATTTTCGCATAGCGAGTATCCCAAACTTTGAAGCCTGTGTTTCCAGGAGTAAAGAAGAACTTTTCTTGATAATAGTGGTCATCTGGTATGTGTGTTTTTCGATAAACGCCTAATACTTCCCCATCAGCATCAATGACAGCAATAGAATTGTATAAGACATTACCATCTTTTTCATAGAAACTGATCGGTAAAACGACCTTTAGTTCCTTGGCAATTACTTTAAAATGCTGGATAGCCGTATTTTCTGACACCGACTGGGCATACTGGTAGTAGTCATACTGACGTTCCTGACAGAAATAGGGACGTTCAAACAACTCGGGCAAGAGAATAATTTGTGCGCCTTGTTCTGCAGCCCGACGTACTAAACGCTCTGCTGTTTGGATATTGGTTTCCACATCCTTAGCGCATTGCATCTGAATGGCTGCAACCGTTACATTTCTCATCTTTTTCTCCTATTCTGGAATTTGTTGGGTAATACAGTGGATATTCCCACCCCCTAAAAGAATATCTCTAGCTAGGATTCCTACGACTTCACGGTCTGGGAAGCACTGACTGAGAATATCTAAGGCCACTTGGTCGTTTTCGTCCTGAAATTGTGGCACCAAGACAGACTTATTGGCAATATAGAAGTTCACATAGGATGCTGCTAAACGTTCTCCTACATAACGCTCTTCTTCACCTTCTTCATATGAATAGCCCGGCAAATCTTCTTCCGTCACTACTTGATGGATAGCTGGAATCGGAAGTTTATGAATAGTGAAACTCCGGCCTTTTGCATCTGTTTCCTTCTCTAAAAGGGCAAGGTCAGCTGCTGACATGTGATACTGGGGATCACCCTGATCATCTGTCCAAGCTAAAACAATCTCCGCTGGACCAATAAAGGCTGCTACATTGTCGACGTGTTCGTTGGTTTCATCCTGATAAATACCATAAGGAAGCCAGATGACTTTTTCAGCACCAAGACTCTCTAGTAAGGTATTTTCAATCTCTTCTTTTGTCATATGAGGATTGCGACCCGGACTGAGAAGGCAACTTTCAGTCACAAGAATCGTTCCTTGACCGTCACTGTGAATAGCTCCGCCTTCCAGTACAAAAGGTTTGGCATCGTAAACAGGTATCTCTAAAACTTCTGCAAAGCGACTAGCGACTTGGTCATCTGCTTCATAGTCTTGGTAGAGACCATCCACAGCACCACCCCAGGCATTGAAAGACCAATCTACCGCCAACTTTTCCTTTTTATCGTTGACGAGAATAGTCGGACCCGTATCACGCGCCCAGGCATCATTGGTAGGAATATCTAGATAAACAACACTATCGCCTAGGTAGGATTGGGCTTCAGATAGATAGTCCTGCTCCACCAAAAGGTAGACTGTTTCCCCTTGGTCAATGGTTTTGATAATCTGGCTAAAAGCTTTTTTAGCAGCCTTGCCTTGAAAAGGCCAAGATCCTGGTCGTGTTGGCCATATCATGAGAGTACCATGATGGGGTTCATACTCTGCTGGCATACGATAGCCTAATTTTTTTGGACTGTCCATCATGATAATCTCTCCTTAAAGTCTTGATAGCCGAAGGCTTTGACTAAACAGCATTCACCCTCTTTATCCATCACATACAAACTTGGAAGCCCAATCCCGTTAAAGGTATTATTTTTGACAAAGGAGTAGATTGCCATATCTTCAAAGTAAAGTCTATCTCCGATCTCAACTGGATTTTCAAAACTATAGTCTCCAATGATATCTCCTGTTAGACAAGTATTGGAAGAAAGTCTATAAGTATAGGATTTTTCTTGCGCTTCAAAACCGTCTCTCAATGGGGGGCGATAAGGCATCTCTAGAACATCTGGCATATGGCAGCTTGCTGAAGCATCTAACACTAAGGTCTCAATCCCATTTTCAACGATGTCTAATACCTCAGTAGCTAAATAACCAGCATTAAGTGCAATGGCTTCTCCTGGTTCGATATAGACTTCAAGATTGTAAGTATTTCGGATACGCTTGATTTCGGAAATCAGCAAGTCCACATCATAGTCATCTCTTGTAATGTGATGTCCACCGCCCATATTGAGCCATTTGACCTCATGCAAATAAGGCCCAAACTGCTCTTCTACTGCTTTCAAGGTTGTCTCTAAATCATCTGCCCCCTGCTCACAAAGAGTATGAAAATGAAGCCCGTCAACCAAGTCCAGCAAATCACTAGGTATCTTGTCTGAAGTCACTCCAAAACGAGATCCTGGTGCACAAGGGTCATAGAGCGCGTGATCTCCCTGAGTAGAACACTGAGGATTGAGGCGTAGACCAACACCGATACCAGCTTCACGACAAGTTTCACCATATTTTCGTAGTTGTCTCTCTGAGTTAAAGACAATATGATTAGATATTTGAAGCAACTCTTCCATATCAGATTCCTTGAAAGCAGGCGCAAATACATGGACTTCCCCCGGAAATTCTTCCCTAGCTAACTTCGCTTCATAAAGTCCACTAGCTGTCGTACCTGACAGATACTGGCTAATCAAGGGATAGGTTTTATAGAGGGAATAAGCCTTTTGAGCTAGCAACACCTTACAACCGGCTTTTTCCTGAATCTCTTGCAGAATGCGGCAATTCTCTTCTAATTTTCCTAAGTCAATGATATAAGAAGGTGTTGGTACTTGTTCTAACTTCATCAGTCCACCATTTGTGGATTTTCAACCACAACCCATGGCAAGCCGTATTTATTTAAATCTTCCATGAATGGGTCTGGATCCAACTCTTCAAGGTTATAAACTCCAGGCTGTTTCCATGTACCATCCATCACTAATTTTGTCCCAATCATGGCTGGAACACCTGTTGTATAAGAAATGGCTTGTGATCCAACTTCTGCGTAGCATTCCTGATGGTCGCAAACATTGTAGATGTAGATAGTCTTTTCAACACCATCTTTAACACCTGTAAAGATACAGCCGATATTAGTTTTACCAACAGTGCGTGGGCCAAGGCTTGCAGGATCTGGAAGCAAGGCTTTCAAGAATTGGATAGGTACGATTTCTTGTCCGTTAAAGTTAATAGCATCTGTACGAAGGAGCCCAACGTTTGCCAAGCATTTCATGTGGGTTAGATAAGATTGACCAAAAGTCATGAAGAAACGAATACGTTTAACTCCTGGGATATTTTTAGCCAGTGATTCAATTTCTTCATGGTGAAGAAGATACATGTCTTTTTGACCAACCTGAGGGAAATCATATTCACGTTTGATAGACATTGCTTCAACTTCTACCCATTTTCCATCTTCCCAGTAAGAACCTGGTGCAGAAACCTCACGGAGGTTGATTTCTGGATTAAAGTTGGTCGCAAATGGATAACCGTGGTCACCACCATTACAGTCTAAAATGTCGATATAGTGGATTTCATCAAAGTAGTGTTTCAAAGCATACGCTGAAAAGACGCTGGTTACCCCTGGGTCAAAACCAGATCCAAGTAGAGCTGTCAAGCCTGCTTCTTTGAATTTTTCTTGGTAAGCCCATTGCCATGAGTAATCAAAATAAGCAGTAAATCCAAGCTCCTTACAACGTTTCTCATAAATCGCACGCCATTCAGGGTCTTCTGTATCCTCTGCCTCATAGTTGGCTGTGTCGATATAGTGAACTCCCGTTGCCAAGCAAGCATCCATAATTGTCAAATCTTGGTACGGTAGAGCTACGTTCAAAACGGCTTCTGGCTTGTAGCTTTCAATCAATGCAATGACTTCTTCGACATTATCAGCATCAAGAGCAGCTGTTTCAATTTTAGTACTTGTTTTGCCCTCTAATTTAGCTTTCAAGTCATCACATTTTGACTTTGTACGGCTAGCAATCATAATTTCTGTAAAAGTTTCGCTGTCTTGGCAAATCTTTGAAATAGCAACTTGGGCAACGCCCCCACATCCGATAACTAATAAACGACTCATTTTTTTCTTTCCTCTTCTTCTAAAATGTCTTCAACGTATTTTGGCAACATAAAGGCACCAACGTGTAAGTTTGCAGTATAGTATTCTGTGAATAGCTGGCGCTTTTTCCAGCCTTCCTTATCAAAATCTTTGACAGGGTGATATTTTTTCGATGCAAATCCAAATAACCAATAGCCAGCCGGACTGGTAGGGATATGTGCCTGATAAACTCGGCTGATTGGAAAGGCTTGATTGACCTTACGATGCATGCTTCGACAAGCCGACTCATCTTCGTCAAAGAAAGGACTACCATGCTGGTAGATCATAATACCGTCTTCTTTCAAGGCTCTGTAACTATTGCCGTAAAATTCCTTTGTAAAAAGACCTTCTGTATGTCCAAATGGATCAGTCGCATCATTGATGATAATGTCGTAATCATCTTCGCAGTTTCGTAAAAAGCGAAGCCCATTTTGGTAGTAAATGGTAACGCGAGGATCATCTAGCCCTGCAGCAAAGTCTGGAAAATACTCTCGACAGACCTCAACCAACATCTCATCCGGTTCCACGATATCGATTTGTTCCAATTCTGGATAGAGGGTTAATACCTGGGCAACACCACCGTCGCCACCCCCAATAACCAAGACTTTCTTAGGATTAGGATGGACAGCCATTGGAACATGAACTGTCATTTCATTGTAGACAAAGTCATCTGCATCTGAAAACAAGACATGCCCATTTAAAATCAATATCTTCCCAAAAGCAGGCGTGTCTAAAACTTCGATATCCTGCCATTCACTTTTACCAGCGTAGAGTTGTTTGGCTGTTCTCAGAGACAATTTCACATCTGGAGTATGAACTTCAGAAAACCATAAATCCATTTAGTTCTCCTTTCTCTCAATAACATTGATGTGATTGACCTCTGGATCTTCCGTTCCTTGGAGGGAACAACCACGTTCTTTGGCAAATTGGATATAATCAACAATTTCTCGTGTAATCCGTTCACCTGGCGCTAGGATTGGAATACCTGGAGGATAGCACATGACGAATTCACCACAGACCTGGCCAACAGACTCGTCCAGGGTTAAACTTCTTCTCTCTGAGTAGAAGGCTTCCTGAGGAGAAAGCACTAACTCAGGCTGGATATATTCTCCAGCAATCAAGTCTTTCCCATCTCTCGAGTAGAGTCTCTTGATATCAGCTAGAGCACCGACCAAGCGTTCAATGTCTTGGATACGGTCACCAATCGAAATGTAGGCCAAGATATTCCCAATATCGCCAAACTCAATCTGAATGTCATATTCATCCCGTAAGAGATCATAAACTTCAATCCCTGTTAGACCAATACCTTGTGTGTAAACTGACAGCTTGGTTACATCAAAATCACAAACTGAGACACCATCTACTAGTTCTTTTGAGTAGGCGTAGTAGCCACCGATGGCATTGATTTCTCGTCTAGCATATTCGGACAACTCAATGACCTTTTCAAAGGACTCTTTACCACGAAGGGCTAAGTTTCGACGTGAAACATCAAGACTCGACATCAGCAAGTAAGATGCTGATGTTGACTGTGACAGATTAATAATCTGACGTACGTACTCAGGATTCATCTGATCGCCAACTAAAAGAAGGGAACTTTGAGTCAAGCTACCACCGGACTTATGCATGGATACAGCTGACATATCTGCTCCTGCATCCATAGCGGATAGAGGAAGTTTATCTGTAAAGTGCAGATGAGCACCGTGCGCCTCGTCAACTAAGACTTTCATTCCTGCAGCGTGAGCCATCTCTGTTAGACCCTTAAGGTCTGAACAAATTCCATAGTAAGTTGGATTGTTGATTAGGATAGCCTTGGCATCTGGATGTTCCTGAATAGCTTGTGCTACACGGTCATTTTCAAGTCCCAGTGCGATACCGATTTTTGGATCCACACTCATCTCGATATAAATGGGAATGGCGCCACATAAAACGAGTGCATTAATAGCTGACTTATGAACGTTTCGGGGAAGGATGATTTTATCTCCTGCTTTACAGGTGGAGAGAATCATGGTCTGCACGGATGAAGTTGTTCCCCCAATCATTAAAAAGGTATGAGCCGCACCAAAAGCTTCTGCTGCTAGCTCTTCAGCTTCTCGAATAATCGAAATGGGATGCCCCAGATTGTCCAAGGGCTTCATAGAGTTAACATCTATACCTACACATTTTTCCCCTAAAAGTTCCACTAATTCTGGGTTACCACGGCCACGCTTATGACCAGGTACGTCAAATGGTACAATTCTTTTCTTTCGTAACTTGACCAACCCCTCATAGATGGGAGCTTGGTTTTGATTTAACATTATAAAGACATACTCCTTTATCATATTTTTTACACCTTAACCATGTAAGGCTCTAAAGGATACTTATGAAAAAAGAGCAGGTTGGCACCTGCTCTACAATCTACTGACGTGTTTATGTTTGTTTCTTTTGAGTATGTCTGTTCCTGATGTTTCCTAACTCTCTAGTAGCAAATATTACGTACTTTATTGATCGTTTCACAAGATGACGTGTGCTTTCACCACACTAACAAATCTATACGAATTAGGACAAGTGTCCTAACATCAACTTATAAAAGTAGGCTTTTAACCCTATCAATAATGTGGCTTTTCAACCACGCTTCGGCATTCAACCCTGCCTGTCCGTAGGCATTTTTTACTCGGGTTTATATTTGCTAGAAAACATCATCTCATTTTCTAAGCTTCATTACTATATCATGTTTTCAGATACTTGTAAAGTATTTTTAGAAACTTTTTTTAATAAATTCATTTTTTTGTTCGTGAAATTGCTTTAACTTAAAAATGGAAATCGTTTTAAATTTAAATCAAAAAACAAAAAAAGAAACTAAATAGATTAGTTTCTTTAATGAATCATAAGCATAATCAACTATTCAAAATCCTATCTAGTCATCTCGTGCTACTTGAACAGCTAGTTCAAAATCAATCATCAAATAATTTTCATCTAGACGGATGAGACTATAATACTCATTCCAAAATAGAGAGTCACTGTTGCTGGACCACTTTAATCCATACCACAATTGAGTAACATCACTTGTATGTGATGGGGGAATTGACCATAGATGCTTTTTAAAAGTTTCTTGAACAAGAGAAACATCCAGTCGAGTAGTCAAGTCAAGTTCATCTAACTTGAAAGTGATAGAATGTTTCTTTGCTTCTTCAATACTTTCCTTGTTAAATCGAACCTGAATAACCTTGGAATCTTCTAAAGCCTCATTCTGGTCCTCAGCACCGTAAAAGGAAATACTGCCCAGTACTATGCCATCTTTTGCCAGGAGATAGGGAGCGTAAGGAACAGCATTGCTATCAAGTCTGAAGCCTTTTTCGATAGTAACTGATTTATCTCCTGAATACTTTTGGAAATTACCATCTGTCAGGAGGTATTCGTAGTCGCTACCACCATCACCTTGTCTTGCATAGATATCAAATCCAGCTTCCATCAGATCACTTGCTTTTGTTTCTGCTAAAGCGATTTTACTTTCATTAATTTGCAAAATCGGTGCTTGAGGTGGCAAACCAATCGTGAGATTAAACATGACTCCTACCAGAAAGACCATAAAGGTTATAAGGAGGGCAAGCATAGACTTCCCAGTTCGTTTTCTTGCATTGAAAAGAGCCATTAGTGCAGGTAAGAGAATCATTTTGGCTAAAATAGAATTCCCAACACCACCTCTATTTAAGGTTTGAAAAGCAAAAATCCCCGCGATGGCAATCAGGGACAGGTAGACCAAAATCTCACCTAGACCCAGCTTTTCAGTTCGAGTTTGTTGGTTTACAGGCGTTTCGTATAATGACTGCCCATTCTCTTTCCTCTTTTTTAGAAAGAGATAAAACCCCAGACCAAGTAGCAGATTAAAGATTGCAAAAACTATTAAAGTACCTATTATCGCCGTTCTAGCCATGGCTCTCTACTCCTTTATGTTCTCTCTCAAATCTTATCTTTCTCTTTAGTACCCAATTCCCAATCAATAAAACCAGCAAGAAGAAGGGGCCGCCTTCTATGACCACAATCGGTAAAGCATGAATGTCAATGATTCCCATCTTTTTATCTTTAAGGATTTTGCTGATATTTTTAGCTCTATTTCTATAGAAAATGCTATAATGGAGCTAAGAAATTGTTTTATTGAATGTTAATAGGGGGAAGTAGTCATGTTCACTAGTATTATTTTAAGTTTTTATGCTCTTTTCTTTCTATCCTTGTCCTTTAGCATCTATCTCTATATTAGACTTGTAGTTGCGGTTAAAAAAGGCAAAGACATTCCCAAATGGATTTATAAACTTGGCCAAGCTGTTCAAGGAAGAATTCACGTCGACTATGAAGAAATCACTGATGCTAATGCCCTTAAAGAGATTCATTGGTTCTTGCTGATCTATTTAATCGTAAATCTACTCGTATTGGCTGGTTTCTACTATCATGGTAATAGCTTTCCTCAAGCCATTTATGAATGTTTGAAAAAACAATTTTTTATCGTACTTGTTAGTATGGTTTTAAAAAGTATTGGTAAATTTGTTGTACTGGCAATAAGCAAAAACTTTCATAACAGTCATGTCTATGCATCAACCAACGCTTTTGTCGGGACAGCTTTTTTAACGAGTTATGTTTTTATGTTTTGCATCATGATGAGTGGCCTTCCAGCTCAACCTGTTCCAGTAACCATTCAAGATACCACTGTCATTATCGGGGAGACCAAGGCTTCCGAACTTTTGGACCAAGGCTTTAACTTTGAAGATAAAAGTCCAGAGACTTCCATCACAAATCCCAAGAACGACCACTTCTACTACGGTCAGCTTCTTGAAGTCAAGCGGGATAATCAGTCCTATGGCTTTATGAGCCTTACTCCCACTGGTAAAGATACTGATCAACTCAAAAACTGCGTCGTCACCTATTACAGAACACCTAAGGATAACAATCAACTAGAAAATATTTCCATCAATCATGTCAAGCTAGCAAACCTCAAACTCCAAGATTTTCAAACACGAAAATTAATCGATATCTTTGAAGTCAATCCAGCTGATTATAATGTATCTGACACCGATGCCAACTTCATTCTGACCATTCAAACAGCAGATTACGACCTCTGGAAAAGGTATCGGATTGAAGCTAAGTTTAATTCAGATGGTTCCCTAGATAGCTATGGTGTTAGAGCCCAGCACAGCATGTGGGAATGATTGACCATTTCCCCCTTTATCACATAAGCATTAAACTGGAAAAATATCTTCGACAAGTTTATAGGTTTCGATGAATCTAAGGCCAGAGGAACCTTTATCTCTAGTGATTTCTTCATAAATATCTTCTAAATTTTGGGCAGGTGCTAGCATCCAAAGACTAAAAGGTCTAAGTTTCACCTGTCCAATTTTTTCAATATTTTCTAATAATTGCCCTAAATCTTTGTGATTGAACCAGCAATCTGTAACTAGAGCAAACTTTGTATTGTCCATCTTACAGGAGATTTGACTGGTCAAAAAATCATCGATGGAGGGCTTTTTTGTTTGTAAGAGGCGCGTGCAAGCTAGATGATACTCAAGCTTTCTAGGACTCTGCTCAACCATAGATACAAAGACAAGACCATACTCATCTTGGAACTTAACAGCAAGGATATCCCCTTCTTCAAAATAAGGTTTGCGTTTAGTTTTGGCTTTAGGGACCTTTAGAGGCCTAGGATTTTTAGTTTGCAGCTGGAGAGCAAGTTTTTCCAAGACCTTTTGCCTTTGCTTCAAAGCCTTTGGTTCTATTTCCAACCAAAATGGATCAGCCCCTTTTTTTATAAGCTCTAAGGTTTTATCTCTGATGTCGTCTGTCAGGTGACCAATCTTCCACAGTGAGTAGGCAAGAGCTGTCCAATAAATTTCTGTAAAAAAGTCTGTTTGACAGTAATCTTTTTCCGCATCGAGAATATCCTTGATGATATTCGCTACATGTTCACCGTCTCTATAGCGACCGACTACTTCATTGTAAATGTCATAACCTTGATCACTGTCAATGATTTTAACGCCATCAATAGCCATTCTCAACTCCTAATGTTCAATCGACATCTTATTTCTAAATCTCAAAACTTATTTAATCTTATGCTTGTTCATTTTTTCTTGGAAAATATCTGTAAGAATTTGTTGCAATTCTTGAGCTTCCTTTTCAGGAAGTTGGCCTTCTTGTTCAGCTACAGCATACAATTCTGGATACTCAAGTGAAATTCTCTTGACTGTACGTGTAATGGCATGTTTTCTAACAAAAAATGGAATTCGTTTAATCATATCTTCAGGAATTAAGGCGATAATCTTATCGGCAGTTTCCTTATCGTTAAGCTTAGAGAATGTTAGTCCCTTTTTAATCATTTCTTGTTCTTTTTCTGTAAAATCTTGTAATTCCATATGTCTACTCCTCATCTTCTGTCACTTCCCAAACCTCTGCTTGGTAAGGATCACCATCTTCATCGTATCGATTGATATACCCAATAAATCGTTCATTTCTTCTTGGTCTCTGCTGGTTTCCCTTGATAACCCAAACAGCCCATACTCCGATTAAGACAAAAATTATGAATGCCAGTACTACTTCCATTTCATTACCATCCTTTAGAATTGAACCCACTTATCATTATCCATAATAAAGGGTTTCGCTAAACCTTCACCTGTATAGTTTTCGTATTTTGTATCTAGATATTTGTAACAATCTTCCTTGGTCGCAAATTTGATGGCTTGATAAGGCTCCTCAAAGGTTAATTTTTCAACAAAGAGATAGCCATCCTCGCTTGGCACAAGGATCCCGACATGGCCAATAAAGAGGGATTGCCCATCCAAGTCATCATGGACGACTACGGACAGCATTCTTGCATTTTCATTAAACTTGAATTGAGAAAGGAATTTTTCCATCTTTGCAGCATGAACTTTGACATCAGTCGTTGCTTCGGTCTTGACTCTTGAGAATAAAATATCAAAAGCATCCTTGTCTTCTGCATCAAAGACCTTACCTTTGTCAATGGCATCATTATCGACAAACAAGAGAGAATCATCTTTCTCTAATTTAGGAATTTCGATAGAATTTTTTAATAAACAATAACTGTTAATACGACAGTTAGTACCGACAAAATCACCCTTTTTAGGCGTCCAAAGATTGCTTATCTTTTCAACATCATAGTCTGTTTTGGTAAATGTAGAAAAATCTCCAGTCAAGCCTACTGAACCGACAGTTGCGTTGTAATCATTTACAAGGTTGAAAAATGCATCGACACTATCTTTATCCAAATGTGCAGCCAAGGCTTTTCGAACTTCTTCTTCGCTTTCCTTGTTATTAAGATTGCTATAGGTTCCTTTGTAGCTTTCTTTACCTGAGCTAGCCACCTTAGTAGTTGAACTATTCTGTTTTTCCGTAGATTGGTTTTGGTTTGTAACACAGGCAGCTAAAGTAAAGATAGCTAAAACACAGCAGCTCATTAATCTGATTTTTTTAGATACTTTCATAAAATGTTTCCTTTTTAACTAAGATTTTTCAGGTCGATAAGCTTCTCTTATATTATAGTTCAAATTTATTTTAAGTCCAAGCATTTTGCTAAGTAAAGTAGATTTTAAATCATTAAAAAGGAAGCTGGCACATGGCACGCTCCCTAATAAGTGAAATATCTATGAAAAATTTAATTTTAGTCACCTTTTAGCTGTACCTGTGTATGAGCTAGCAGGTCACCTAGATGTCGTTTGTCTTTCCTGAAAACCATCATTGCAAGTAGGGCAACTGCGAGGAGAGTAGCTAGAAACGAGAGAATAATAGATAAGGAATCAAACTCACTATAGAAACCATGTATCGTGCCCATATGACCTATTTGCCAAGGAAAAAATTTAATGGTGTTTCTAAGCAAGCTAGCTTGCACTGTTTTTTTCTTGTAAACCAATTGAAGTCCTGCTTTCGCCTTCCCGAAACTCCCATTTTTTGTATAATCAAAGAATGTAAAAAGTAGAATGATTGGCAAAACAGAGGTAAAAAATACAAGACACTGCGACTGAATTTCTGTAAACTCTGGAATACCATTAAAAAAAATAGTGTAAAAAAGCATAGAACCTAAAAACAGAAGTGCTAAATAAGCTAGAATGAAAAGATAATCAAATAGTAATTCAATCATTCTTTTTTTTAACGAAATAGAATTAATTGCTAAAATCTTCGTCATCATCGCCTCCTTTATTATCCACTATTCTTGTCAAAAGTTTATTATTCTTTCGGTTGAGAATAGACCTCGATATGCTGACCTAGGACCTTAATTTCCACTGGTAGGTCATCCGATTTGTCACCATCAACATCCGTTTCTAATGCAATATCTGAAGAAATTTTTATATGACGAGCTTTTATATACTCGATATTCTCATTTACGACAACATCACCTTTTAATAAATCAGGGATAACTGACAATTTAGTAAGGATTGAGGCATCTTTTAGAATCAAAATATTGGCATAGCCATCCTTATTTTCGTTAAAGATTTTTTTGTCAGCGAAATAATTGGTAAGGAGAACCAAGACATGGCTGGCTGGGCCAATATAATTTCCATTTTCTGTCTCAACTCTAATGTTAAATGTTTGATCAGTAACGACAGAGTTCATGGTGTTAATAGCATAGGCTAGCATACCAAACTTTGTTTTATCTTCTATCCCAACGTTATGAATGGCTTCTGGTATTGAACCAATGCTAAAGATATAACCAAAATAATTACCGTTTGATTTGCCAATGTCAATCTTATTCGTAGAACTAAAATCAAGCTCGTCAATGGCACCATCAATATCTTGATTGATTTCTAATAGTTTCGTGATGAGGTTTCCAGTTCCTCCTGGGATAATCGCAAGTTTAGGAATGTAGTCTTTTTCAGCAATACCGGAGATGGCTTCATTGACAGTCCCATCCCCACCAAAAACAAGGACAGCATCATACTTCTCCCTAGAAGCTTCTTCTGAAAAGTTTGTCGCATCAAGAGCTTTCTCAGTGAATCTGGTCTCAACATGCTCAAAATAATCTAAGGCTTTATTCTCGAGTTTGACTTTATAATCCAAGGCTTTTTCGCCACCAGATGTTGGATTAATAATCACCATTATTTTATTCATATATCAATCTCCTGTCATTAGATTTCCGTACTTTAACTAGCCTTGTCAAGTTTCTTCCAGATAAATTTTGACCGCTTGGTATTCCTGTTCTTTAGCATAGGCAAACACCTCTGAAGCTCTAATGTAATCAAAGATATTTTCCTCTAAATCTTCATCCCAAATCGATTCATGAAATATTTCATTCTCTTGACATGCTTCATAGAAAATATCGAGGTGAACTTGATAAAACTCTTCATCTTCATTTGGAGCTTGCCTTACTAAGGATAGTTGAAACAAGGGCTTATCAGATATAGCTGTAAATGTCCCTGTTTCAAATAAAATCATCTCATCCTCAATAGGAACACTACACAAGTCTTCAAAGATGGCTACCATATCCTCTAAGGGCATCTTATCGGTAATTTTTTCTCTTAAAAATTTAAGTGATTGTTTCATGTTTTTTCCTCTTTCTAGATGAATTTTCGTTCTTGGAAAAATCCTATTAAAAAATAGAATCCCTACACCCTATATTATACTACATAAATAGAAAAAAAGACTGAACCAGATGGCTTTCAACCTAGTTTCAGTCTAAGTCTTTTTGATAATCGGAATAGCCTTTGTAAGGACGTCTATCCCAACATGAATTTACTTTCCTTAAATTTGATAGATTAGGTCTAAGTTTAATTAAAAACAAGCTTTTTCAATTTGCAGCTCACCTTCTTTAGAAATTTTCCTGAGTAACTTCTTCAAAATAGTCATCCAGATGATGATAAATATGCATATCTTCTTCTGAACCGTCTTGCAAAACTGCAAATACCTTCACTTTCTCATCATTGACAAATACGAAATTATGTTCACCAAAATAAGCCTGATAACCCTTGTCGACTAAAGTCCAAAGTTCATCTTTTTTAAAACTGAAAATATCTTTTTTTACTAGATAGGTTTTCCCGATTTCCATTTTTTCTCCTTTTAAATCTATCAAAAAATCCCATAGGGAAATCCTTTCTCTATGCACTATTAGTTTACTGAAATGTACTCTTCCCAGCGACTGAGGACCTCTTTTAAGGGCTCATCTAAATAGGTATAGGCCTTTTCCTTAATCCAATCAGGTATACCATAAGCAGCTTCAGCTATACTTCCTGTTATCGCAGCGAGAGTATCACTATCTCCACCGAGAGAAATTGCATTTCTGATAGCATCTTCGAAGTCTGTACTTTCAAGAAAGGCAATGATAGCTTGAGGCACCGTATTCTGGCAAGTTTCATTAAAACGATAAGTAGGACGAATTTCATCTAACGTTTTAGAAAGGTCATATCCATACTCTTTCTCAATATGTTCCTTAACGCGTCTTTTAATATCCGCAGGGTTATCGCTACCATCACCACCGAAGAAATAACGGCACATATAGATTGCATCCGCTGTGGCCATAGCTCCTTTAATTCCTTCTGGATGGTTATGCGTCACCTCTGCAGAAAGTCGTGCGAGAGATCTTCTGGACGGCCAGGCTCCCGTTCGTGCACAGAAACTACAATCCATGGCCCAGGCACATGGAGAAACACGCATTGCTGAGCCATTGCCAAAGCTATTATAAGGTTCTCGATCGTCGCCATCAACCCAATTACCAAATCTTGCACCGTAACCTGCATCGGGATACATTCTGCCGTACTTCTTCATGGCATCGATGAAGTCATCCTTCTGTCCGCCATTTATTATCGCTTCCGCCACAGCACAAGTCATCACCGTATCATCTGTGAAAAAACAATCGTCCCTAAACAAGGGAAAATCCTTCGTTTTAATATTGTTCCATTCATAAATAGAACCTACAATGTCTCCTACTATTGCTCCTAGCATAAGATTCCTCCTTACAGCATATCAGATTTCCAATGGATCACTCTTTAAAAACGGCTCAACCAAATCAATCCATTCTTGAGGTAGGTAAGCTGATAGATAACCATGATTATACCCCTTTGCTTCATACAAAATTGTATTTGGATGTAGCTGCTGAAATAATTTCGCCGAAGCTTTCACACAGTTCAATTCTTTTTCACCATAAATATAAAGAACCTGAGTCTTGCTAGCAGAAATCGTCTCCTTCAGCTTGTAACGTCCCATATAGGTTTTGTAAATGCTCACCAATGTTTTGATAGGTGTCCTTGGCAAATCCTCCAAATAATAAGCTTTTATTTCCTCTGGATAAGCCAGTTTAGGATAAATTTTGTTCATCATTCTTAATTGAAGTTTGCAAGAGAATTTACCGAACAACAGTTTACCAAATAGAGGCACTAGAAAGATGCTGATTTTAGCCAACCTTGGTTGAGGAATACAGAGGCTTCCATCTATGATGGCTTTCTCAGCTATATCTCTGTCTATCGACAAAAGCTCCATAGCAATTTGACCACCAAGTGAAACACCACCGATTGCAAACAATTTCCCACCACAGTTTGCTTTGATATAGTCTAGAATCTCCAAAGCAGAATCTTCAGTAGAAACATAATCAAGTTGATATTCTTCGCCGTGGCCATTCAAGGTGGGTAGAATGACACGATACTCCTCCGACAAGATCCGTGCTTGACGAAGATAATTCCACCAAGAACTGCCACCGCCATGTATCAGCAAGATAGAAGGCAAACTCTTATCACCAAATTCATGGAATTTCATATTTAAACTCCTTACTGTAGGACTTCTAGTAATACTTAGTTGAGTAATAAAACGTTCTCAACGTGTAATTAACGTACTTACTTCATTATATAACAAACAATGATAAAATAACTAGAATAACACTAAAAATCAACATCAAAACAACAAATGCAACGTAAAGTAGCAAAAATAATGAGAATGCAACGTCTAATTGCTTGTGCCTTGATAATCGTTTATACTATACTAAATTCAGTCATATGCAAATATATGACAATTTACATTATAAAATATATAGAGGAGGTCATATAACATGACATTTGCTGAAAAATTAAAAACAATACGGAAACAAATAGGAATGTCTCAGGAACTTTTAGCAGAAAAAATTGGTGTTTCAAGACAAGCCGTAACAAAATGGGAAACAGGTGCTGGAATTCCAGATATAGAAAATATTATAGCAATTGCCAACCTATTTAACATTTCTATCGACGAACTATTCTGCAATGAAAAAAATACTTCCAAAACTAGCGAATATCTTTTCGAAAGTATCACAGAGTACGATATCGATAAAACTAAGAGCTATGATATGAAATTTGGAGGTGCAGAAAAATTTATTCTTTCCGGATATAACGGCGAAAAAATTCGAGTTTGTCTGGTTTCTAACCTTCTTTCTACACTTCAAAATGATTTCAAAGTAAAAATCGATGATAGTAGAAAAAGAATTGACGTAGACGTAAAACGTTATAATGGTGTAACTGAAGCAACAGCTAAAAAAACTGTTAGTATTTTTGTGCAAATCCCAACTTCCTATATTAGCCACATTGAATGTGCGGTTAATGCAGAATCTATAGAGATTCATTCTCTACAATGCGATAATATCGAGCTTGACATTAAGACGCCTCGTATTACTCTGGAAGACATTTCAGGTAAAGTGAAAATCAACTGTAATCTTGATATGGAAGTGTTTTGTAATTATCTAAACGGTGATCTTTCCATTAATCAAATATCAGCCACATCACGAATTTGTATCCCAGAAAATAGTATATTTACCGCTGTTTCGAAAGGTATTGGAACACACATTTATTTTGAAAAAGATGGACAAAACACTGAACGCTTTGATTCATCAGATTCTGATAATTTAATTGAACTAAATGGTATCAATAGTGAACTTGTTGTCTATACAGTTAAAGAAAGAGGGTAACTAAATGAATGTAAATTATTTAAAAAGATACATCCTCAGTTCTTATATCCTTGTTTGGGCCCTCATTATTTTTGTAGCAGCCCCCGCAAGTCTATTGTTTAAAGTCCCACCTGTTGTTATGTGGATAGTACGAAATATCGTCGCATGGTCTCCTTCATACCTCCTTTTATTTGGATGGAAATATTTCCGGACTGATGAAAAAATAACTACTTTTCTTAAGCGGTGTTTCTCTGCTAAAGTTTCGCTACTCCCACTCCTATCTTCATTTGGTATTACATTTGGGCTCAGTATATTATCACTCTTCATTTACTCACTTATGACCCAAAAAACAATGTTCTCCTACATCAATCTAGGAACAGTATCATTGCCACTAAGTATATTCTTATCATTTACATCAGGTCCGACTGGTGAAGAATTAGGTTGGCGTGGTTATATGAGAGAAGAATTTAATAAAAAGTATCATTTTTTAAAATCCTCTATTTACCAAGGCCTAGTCTGGTGTTTCTGGCATACACTTCTGTGGGTTGTAGATTCAAAATTCACGGATTGGCGTGCGATTCCATATATTATTGCTAACATAGTTGTAATTACATCCATTACGATTTTAATGAATATTATTTTGGAGAAATATAACAATTTGATTTATACTATTTTCATGCATTTTGGCTTTAATATTGTTTATGTATTTTTGGATGCTGATATCGGATTTTTTATCATTTTGACCTTGCTATACCTACTCATCACTCCGATTGCAATGCATATACGAAATAGATCTAATTTTAAATACTATCACTAACTATAGTTAAGCTGTTTCTATTTTGAGTACAAAGACAATATCGTTTTACAAACCAGTAATTTGATATACCTCAACACAGCGAATTCCAAGTCACAAAATAAGAGCAGCTAACCAATTGGTTAACTGCTTTAAAAATAGAAAAATAACTTCTAATATGATATCAGTATTAATTTTATTCCTTTGCCATGAGAACCACTAATCTAATCCAATCTAAAAGAACACATAATTCATTCTCATAACTAAAATTTAATGAAAACTCATCGACCTCAAATTCATTTTCCTGACTCAATTCCATAACAAAAAGGACACCAATCTTTATCCATAACCACGTAAGTCCAATTACAATGATTTTGAATTAATACTGTGGAACGGAAAGTCGATCACTTCTTCCAAAAGAAACAACATCCATTCTAAGATTTAAAATCCTTTTCCTTACTAATTCTATTACCCGCTAATATTGTATAAATTAAATAAGTAATAAAAATGATAATAAAAATAAGATTAATTTTTAACACAAAATAGAGATTTAACAAATTTGCGAACGCATGAAATAATATACAGTAACCCACTGATTGGGTTTGACGGTAAAGAAGCCCTAAAACAAAACTTAGAAATAATGTATATATAAAAAATAAAATAAAAGGAAATCCTTGATGACTTTCTCCAACTATAAACCATAAAGGCAGATGCCAAATTCCCCAGATTGAACCTACAATCAAATTAGATTGCCAATAAGTATATTTTTTATCAAGTAATGGTTGTAATATACCTCTCCATCCTAATTCTTCATGTCCGCCACCAAAAAAAATTAATTGTATAAAGAATAATGGCATCAGATAAATTGATACTCCATTTAATTCTAAAGAAGATACAGAAAATAGTATCAAAATTGCTAACAGGTGAATAATGAAATAAATATTACTATTTTTTCTTTTATTAAATACAAAATGTTTAAATTTTATATTATTACTTTTCAAATAAAAGCCACTTGCAATAGCTGGACCAAGTGCACCTACTATATGTAACATTCTCCCTATAAATGTTTCTAATCCAAAAATATGAGATTGAGTAAAGATGGCAAGAAGCCCCCAAGCTATATAAGAAATTCCAAATGTAAAACAAAGATAATTTTTAAAATTCCTTTTATCAATTTCTGTCATTTCATCTCCATATCTTGATTATTTTAAATGTAATATTTGTTACTGCTTATTAGTTGGTCTTGATTATAACTACCTATATTCTATCATAAAAACACAAAAAGCGTTACATTCAAGGCTTTTCAGTATCCCTTTTGTTAGAAGGTTTTTACGCTTTTTCAAGTAATCCAACACACTCAACATGATGCGTCTGCGGGAAAAGATCAACCGGCTGGACTTTCTTCAATTCATAGCCTAGCTCTTGATAGAGTTTGATATCTCGAGCCATGGTTGCTACATTACAAGAGATATAAGCGATGCGATCAGCTTCTGTTTGGGCGCTGGCTTTGATAAAGCTTTCGGTCAACCCCTTGCGTGGTGGGTCGACTAGGATAGCAGTTGGTTGGATGCCTTCCTTGAGCCAATTCTTCATGGCATTTTCAGCTGTATCGCAGACATAGTGGGCATTGGTGATATTGTTTAAGGCAGCATTCTTCTGGCTATTCTCTACTGCTTCTGAGATAACCTCTACGCCATAAACTTCCTTGACATGTTTAGCGACAGATAGTCCAATGGTCCCAATTCCTGAGTAGGCATCAATGACCACATCCTCTGCTCTTAACTCCGCAAAGTCAATGGCTGTTTGATAAAGCTTCTCTGCCATTTCGGTATTGACCTGGTAAAAGGCTGGTCCAGAGATTTGGAAATCATTGCCCAACATTTGGTCGGTAATGTAGTCTTGACCATAAAGTGTACGCCATTCTTTCCCGAAAATCGCATTGGTGTTTTGGTCATTGATATTCTGCATGACTGACACAATTTCTGGAAATTGCTTGATCAGTTGTTCAATCACCTGTTCAACTCTGAAAACTTTAGGACGAGTTGTCACCAAAATAACCATGATTTGTCCTGAATGATATCCACGACGCACAACAAGGTTACGAATCAAGCCTGACTGTTCCTTCTCATCATAAGGCTTTAAGTCATATCGACGGAGCAAATCTCGCAAAGCCACAATAACTTGATCAATGACTGGATCCTGAATGTAAAAATCTTCCAATGGCATAAGGTCATGAGAATTCTTACGGAAGAAACCAGTTTCTAGAACACCATTAACACGACGAACAGGGACTTGAGCCTTGTTACGGTACTTGACCGGATGTTCCATACCAAGAGTATCAGCAACCTCTACATCCCTGATTCCTGCAATTTTATAGAGGCTGTCTTTTACTTGCTTGTTTTTGAACTTGAGTTGCTCTGGATAAGCTAGATGACCTAGGTCGGCAATACCTGAACGTAAGTATGCCAAATCTAAGTCTAGGTTGCGATGTGGTGATTGCGTAAGGTATTCCTCGACTTTACCAAAGCCAATCTTCTTGTTGACTTTAAGGACACGCATAAGGATCTTCTCAGTCGGTAGAGCATTCTCTACAAAAAAGACCAAGCCATCTACCTTGGCAACACCTGCTCCTTCATGTGTCAAATCGACAATCTCTACTTCTACAATATCATTTTTCTTTAACATATGTTTCACTTTCTATCAGCCAACAAAAAAAGACGGCAACTGTTCTGTTACCATCTATTATACCATGAATTAGCCTAAGCACCAAAACTCTTGAAAAAGTTTACAATTGCTTGCCAAATAGCACTGAGGATATTCCCACCGTCTTGAATAGCTTTATTAGCATCAAAGTTAAGGTCGATATTGCTAAAACTATCTCCTGCTTGCGCAACGATACTTTGTTTCAGATCCTTTAGAGTCTTTGTAAAGTCTTCGTTATTCAAAATATCGCTCTTAGAAAGATTAAAGGCAAAGTTGATGATGACATTGATCTGGTTTCCTGTTATAACCTGATCCAGCTTATAATTTTTCAATGTATCTTCAACAATCTTACGAACATCATCTTCAGTAAGCTCACCCTTAGACTCTTTGGCTTTAGCGATAGCAGATTTGATATCGGCAAGGGCTACATTGAGTTTATTGGCATCATAGCCTGATTTGTCCTTGTTTTCATCGTTGATGTCTGACAAAGCTTTTAGTTCTTCCTGAGCTAGGTCTTTATTTTCTTGAGGAAGTTGAACACCATTAGCTTCTAATGAGTAGTAGATACCAGCTAGGGCACTTTCACCTGTTACAGGGATTGGTGCAGCTACGGTGATGCGCGCGTGCTCAACACCCAAGGTAACGGCCGCATTACGGTACATGTCTTGGGTCACTTTAGTGATATTTTCAGGGGTTTCAATCTTCACTTCAAGTGGAGATTTTTCACCTAATTTTTGAATTTTTGCAGACGAATAGAGCTGGAGACTAGAGTCATTGGCGACGTTCATAATCTTTGAGTAGACATCTGGCGTCATAGTCTTCAGTTCTTTGGTATCTGTAGAGGCGTTATAGCCGAGTTTTTTTAATGTTTGATTTTTTTGATCTTCTGTTAACGAAGAACCCAAGACGTACTCAGGTTGAACATAAGTTTCATCAATTACTTTTTGAACATCAGTGGCTGCTTGAGCGCTTTGCAAAGTTGCAACTGCTAAAAGAACTGCAGCACTAGTCAGAAAGAATTTCTTTCGCATGAGACGTTCCTCCTTTTCCTATCTAGGATAGTAAATTAGCCTTAAAGAAAGCTTATAAAAGCACCTAGAATTTTCTAAGTGCTTAAAATAGATTAAAAAATTTAATAATGTAGAGATTTAGTTGAACCTGTCTAGAGTAATAATAGTTCCCTCCATCCACATAGAGTTCTCCCCCTTGAAAGATGGAAATTGGATTGACATATCGATAGGTTTTTCCAGTTGTATTTCCTAGTGTCGGTGCAACGGTATCTCTCGAATATTGCTTGGCTAGGGCAAGGGTATTTTCTTTCCCATTTTGGGCGATAAAATCAATATAAGCAGGCCCAAAGTTATAGGCCTGTACAGCAGTCCAAACATCTACACCCTTTTCTTGAGCTAAATATAGATTCTCTGTCAAGGTTTGAATTCCCTGACGAATACTACTCCTATTGTCAGAAATCGTATTTGTAGTTCCGCTAGCAGACTCGCTTGACTGCATCACGTCGCTTTCTTTACCTTTGGTTTCAGTATAAATCATGGCCAGGACTAGTTCTTCATTTGCTGGCGTATCTTGCTCACTTAAAACCTCTCGTACCAAGGATTGATAGGTCATGACCTGCTTTACATCCCGATACATATGAAAAAGTTTATAACCAGTAAATAAGATAAGAACAAGCACCAAGACCCTTCTTATAATTTTAAACATTATTTGCTTTGTATATCCTCGATGTTTTTGATTAAGATAGAGTAGGTACCATTATCATTTTGGATAAATTCGACCGACTCAGCATCTTGGTAAATATTATTGGGTACGATTAACTCAATCCCATTTGACAGAGAAAGCTTTTGGTTTTCAAATTTCTTTAATTGGCGACTTGCATCGATTTCATCAAACTGAACTGGCTCTGGCACTGCTTCCTTGACTTGGTCAATAAAGCTAAGACGTGCAGTAAGATTGTTGTCAAAAAGGTCATTTGCCAATTTTTCAGGAGACAACTCATTGCTTTCTTCAAGGTTGTTAAAAATAGCAGACTTGACCTTAGATTGAAATTGAAAATCATCTGTATTAAATGTTTCAGCAATTCTCTGAGCTGTTTTTTCCAGTTCCTTGATTGACTTCTTAGGTGAAATTTTGGGCTGAGCCTGTATCAGATTCTCAGAAAAATAGTTCAAAAAAGTCCCGTTATACTTGATTCGTTTCTCAATCAGGTGATATTTTCGGCTTTGAAGATTGACCACCAAGGCCTCGTCAGCCCCTGTACCAAATCCAGGCAGGTTATTCTGAGTCAGCTTGATTGGATTATCAACTTCTCCTCCAAGGTGAGTCAAGGTCTCACGCAGGGCAATGCGTAGGAAGGCAAAATGCTCTACTCCTTCTTTGGAAAATTGCACAAAAATCAAGTCATTGGTCTTGAGATTTTCAGAAATGCTGAATTCCTCTTTCCAGAGATTAGCCAGCGTCACCGATGTCTCCAACAAATCATCTGTAATATGATTGAAGAAGGGATTTTCTGCTTCGAAAATGCCAGTCTTAGCTTCATCCGAATACACACGTTCGATTTTCTTGCGTAGGTATTCCTCGATTTTTGGAGTGATATTGAGAAATTTATCCGCTAGAAACAACTCTGTGTCATCCGGGCTGAACTGATGGATAATAGCTTTCTTAATATAAATGTCCATAAAAATTTTAGTCCTCGTATAATGGGAAGGCATCTGTCAAGACTTTGACTTCGCTTCTTACTTCATCTAAAATAGCTTCATTTTCTGCATTTTTAAGGGCTTTAATGATCAGCTCAGCCACTTTACGACTTTCTTCTTCACCAAAACCACGTGCAGTTGTTGCTGCTGCTCCGATACGAATACCACTTGTCTTAAATGGTGACAAAGTTTCGTAAGGGATTGAGTTTTTATTTAGGGTAATATTGACCTCATCTAGCAAGTTTTGAGCAACTTTTCCGTTTTCTACAACCTTAGTCACGTCAACAAGGAAGAGGTGATTTTCAGTACCGCCAGAGATAATACGGAAATCAGGGTCTTGCAAGAAGACTTCTGCCATAGCCTTGCTGTTCTTAATAACATTTGCTGCATATTCCTTGAAGGCTGGGTCCAATACCTCTTTGAAGGCAACAGCCTTAGCAGCAACAACATGCTCTAAAGGACCACCTTGGATACCCGGGAAAATAGCTGAATTAATTTTCTTAGCCAGCTCTTCGTCGTTAGTCAAAATCAAACCACCACGCGGACCACGAAGGGTTTTGTGGGTCGTTGTTGTAGTGATATGGGCGTATGGTACTGGACTTGGATGAAGACCAGCAGCAACCAAACCAGCAATGTGAGCCATGTCGACCATGAGCTTAGCACCGACAGCATCTGCAATTTCACGGAATTTAGAGAAGTCAATAATGTGAGAATAGGCTGAAGCACCAGCAACAATTAGTTTTGGTTTTACTTCTTGAGCTTGTTTCAAGATGGCATCGAAGTCCAAGAGTTCTGTTTCAGGATCAACGCTGTATGAAACAAAGTTGTAGGTTTGACCTGAGAAGCTAACAGGAGCTCCGTGAGTCAAGTGCCCACCCGCAGCTAAATCCATACCCATAACAGTATCACCTGGTTCGATCAAGGCCATGTATGCTGCACAGTTAGCTTGACTTCCTGAGTGAGGTTGGACATTGGCAAATTTAGCACCAAAGATTTCTTTCGCACGTTCAATAGCAAGAGTTTCGATAACATCTACTACATCTGTACCACCGTAATAACGACGTCCTGGATAACCTTCGGCGTATTTATTAGTCAAGATAGACCCTTGAGCAGCCATAACAGCCTTAGAGACTACGTTCTCTGAAGCGATTAATTCAATATTATTTTGTTGGCGTTCCTCTTCTTTGGCAATGGCATTCCAAAGATCCGCGTCATAGGCTTTAAAATCATCTTTGTCAAAAATCATAGGTCTTCTCCTTTTATTAATTTAATGAACCGTTTCTGCATTTTATCGCAGGTATAACCAAATCTTTCATAAAATGCATGCGCACCTGTACGATGGTCTGCAGAGTTTAAACGTATAAACTTATAGCCACGTTTTTCTGCTTCCTGTTCTAATCCTTCAAGCAACGTTTTACCGATTCCTTTACCTTGTGTTTGAGGTAAAACAGCTAAAGCTAGGATATTAAAACCTGGTTTTGAATAAAGGGATTCATAAACCTCAGCATGCACATAACCAAGTAAGTTATGGCTGATTGAATCCTCAAAACCTAGTAGGAAGTGATGGGAGTCTTGTGACAACTTAGCTAGTTGACTAGCCGTTTCCTCTGGACTAAAAGCATAACCTAGTGCTTCTTTGTTAATGACACAAATTGTTTCGACATCTGTCGCTTTCAAATCACGTAGCATATCATACCTCCTCAAAAGGAATTACTGGTATCTTGGCAAGGATATCTTCTCGAGTAATCGCTCCTTGACGTAGAATTTTCACCTTATCACCAGAAAGGTCTAAAATAGTTGAATCCTGACCTGTTAAAAATGCATCGTCTTCAAGTCCCAGAACCTCTTGTCCGAAGTCTTTTAAAATTTCTTTAAAGCTAACACCACTTGTATGTCCTGAAATATTTGCAGACGGGCCAATTAAGGGACCAAACTCACGAATCAATTCTAGAGTAACAGGATGACTGGGCATGCGAAATCCAACAGTCGTTAAGTCTGAATTGACCCAGCAAGGAACCTTGTCATTAGCTTCTAGGATAATGGTCAATGGACCAGGAAGAAAACTTTCAACAAGTTGTTGTAAACAAGGTGGATGGTTCTTGGAAAAGTTCAAGATATCGTCTAAACTAGCAACATTGAGATTGAGAGCCTTATCTCTAGGGCGACGTTTGAGCTGATAAACATGGTCAACAGCCTTCTCATCCAAAGCTTTCGCAAAAAGGCCATAAACTGTCTCAGTTGGCAAAACTACAGCTCCACCTTTTTCCAACTCTTGCTTAATTTTCTCCATCATCAATGACAACCATCCTATCTTGGCCAAATTGGTCTTTCAGAGTACGAACTCGTTTCTCAGGAAGATTTTCCATAAAGAGAGCGGGTACACTTTGACCTTGTTTGTAGCCAATTTCAAGATAAATCTTACCACCATCATTTAGATAATCCTTGGAGTCTTCCGCAATTCTACGGTAGATAGCTAGGCCATCCTCATCGGCAAAAAGTGCCAAATGTGGTTCTGAATGCAGAACATTCAAACCAACTTCTACCTCATCTGCTCGAGAAATGTATGGTGGATTGGATACAATTATATCATATTTTGAAGAAATTTCGGAGAAACAGTCAGATTTGATAAAAGAGAGATTTAGATTTAGATTTTGAGCGTTAGCATTCTCTGTTGCAAGTTCTAGGGAATCCTGTGAAATATCCGCAGCTGCGACCGACCAATCTGGTCTATTTTTCGCTAAAGCAAGGGCGATGGCTCCGCTTCCTGTTCCGATATCTAGTACCTTGAGATTTTCCTTAGGATTTTCAGCAAGAACGAGCTCCACCAACTCTTCTGTCTCTGGTCGAGGAATCAAAACTCGCTCATCGACTTTTAACTGCATCCCAAAAAATTCAGCATGACCGATAATGTATTGGGCAGGTATGTGATTTGTCAGTTTTTTGTAAATATCCTCTACAATTTTGTAATCTTCATCAGTGACTTCTTGCTGAAGAGCAAAGACGAAGTCTGTAAAAGATAGATTTTTTAGGCTACGATAGACAAAGGAGAGGCTTTCTGCTTCCTCTCCTTGTACTATCAACTTTTCCTCAAAATCTTTAAAAATTTGAGCTAATTTCATTATTTGTTTAGTTCTTCCAATTTTTGTGTTTGGTCGTAAAGGACCAAGGCATCCACTACTTCGTCTAATTTACCAGCAAGAATTGTATCAAGCTTTTGCAAAGTCAAGCCGATACGATGGTCCGTCACACGGTTTTGTGGGAAGTTGTAAGTACGGATACGCTCTGAACGGTCACCAGTACCGATAGTAGACTTACGCTCTGCGTCTTGTTCGTCTTGAGCAATCTGTGCAAAGTGGTCCGCAACACGCGCACGAATAATCTTCATAGCCTTCTCACGGTTTTTCTGCTGTGTACGTTCTTCCTGCATTTCAACCTTGATGTTGGTCGGTAAGTGGACGATACGAACGGCAGTCGCGACCTTGTTTACGTTCTGTCCACCAGCACCAGAAGCGTGGTAGATATCCACACGAAGGTCTTTAGGATCAATGTCATATTCTACTTCTTCAACCTCAGGCATGACGAGAACTGTTGCTGTAGAGGTATGTACACGACCTTGGCTCTCAGTCACAGGGACACGTTGCACACGGTGGGCACCTGATTCGTACTTGAGTTTAGAGTAAACTGACAGACCTGATACCATAGCAACCACTTCTTTAAAGCCGCCGACACCGTTCATAGATGCTTCCATGACTTCAAAGCGCCAACCTTGGGCTTCAGCATACTTTTGGTACATTGTTAGAAGGTCACCAGCAAAAAGTGCCGCTTCATCACCACCAGCTGCTCCACGAATTTCAAGGATGATATTCTTGTCATCGTTTGGATCTTTTGGAAGAAGCAAGATTTTCAGTTTTTCTTCATACTCTTCTTTTTCAGCCTTAGCATCCTTGAGTTCTTGCTTCGCCATTTCTTCCAAGTCCGCATCTCCGCCTGATTCCTTTATCATCTCTTCGGCATCAATAATGTTTTGAAGGACCTGTTTGTATTCACGGTAAGCTGTTACCGTATCACGAGTAGAAGCTTCCTCTTTTGAAAGCTCCATGAAACGCTTGGTATCAGAGACCACATCTGGGTCACTAAGCAATTCTCCCAACTCTTCATAACGGTCTTCTACAGCTTGTAGTTGATCATAGATATTCATTCTTTCTCCTTATTTCTCAATTGTTAAATCACAGATTGCTACTACTTCGTTCTCAAATATTTCCCCAGTTTCTTTAAATCCATAACTGAGGTAACAAGATCTTGCATGTTCATTTTCTGGTTCATAAGACAACCAAAGTTTATTGCCTAAACCTGCTGGCGCTGTCCGAACATAGTCCAGCACTTTATCCATAATTGGTTTAAAATATCCTTGATTTTGAAAATTCTTATCAATCATAAAACGAAATAGTAAATAATTTCCACTACTAATTCCGATCTTTTTATCATAAGCTATCATCACAAAACCTATAATTGCATCATTATCATAAATTGCCAATGGAGCTACAAAATCTCCATTTTTAGTATAGACATATGCTTCAGCTAAACTAATTGCGTTGGTTGCAATGAATTGTTTTTGATATTCCTTGACATCCAAATTCAAAACATCAAAATAATTTCCCATTGTAACATCTCTTAGTTCAATTGTCATAGTTTTGCTCCTTATTAGATGATATCATTGGAGCAAAATAATGCTTACGGCAAACTGAGATATAGGTTTCATTTCCACCAATCTGGATTTGTTCACCATCATAGACTGGCAGTCCGTCCTGCGTACGCAAGACCATAGTCGCTTTTTTCTTACAATACTGACAGATGGTCTTGATTTCATCAATCTTATCTGCTAAGAGCAAGAGGTGTTTAGAACCTTCAAACAGCTCATTGCGAAAGTCATTTTTTAAACCAAATGCCATAACAGGGATGTCTAGCTCATCGACAACACGGGCCAAGTCGTAAACATGGTGACGTTTTAAAAACTGGGCTTCATCGACAAGTACACAGTAAGGTTTTTCAGGTAAATCTCGGATAAATCCAAAGATATCTGTTGTTTCGTCAATAGCAATTGCTGGTCTTTTCATTCCAATGCGACTTGAAACATAGCCAACACCGTCACGTGTATCCAGAGCTGAAGTCATAATCACAACTCCTTTTCCTTGCTCCTCATAGTTATAGGCTACCTTGAGAATCTCGATGGTTTTTCCAGAGTTCATGGTCCCATAACGATAATACAACTGTGCCATGCTTCTATTTCACGTCCATTTCTAAATTTTTGCTACATTCTAGTATACCATAATTTCTCAAAGCTTTAAATGGCAAAATGTGGTAAAATAGAAGAAATCAAATAACTAGTGGAGGACGCAATTATGCCATTTGTACGCATTGATTTATTTGAAGGACGCACGCTAGAGCAAAAGAAAGCCCTAGCTAAGGAAGTTACAGAAGCTGTTGTTCGTAACACAGGAGCACCTCAGTCAGCTGTTCACGTTATTATTAACGATATGCCTGAAGGAACTTATTTCCCACAAGGTGAAATGCGCACTAAATAAAGCTTAAGCAATCTGCTTAGGCTTTTCTTTATAAGTGGCATTCGTTGAATAAATAGCTAGATTTTGTTACAATTTTAAGTGATATTTGTATATAAATTGTAAAAAGGAAATGAAATGATTACACGTGAATTTGATACCATCGCAGCAATCTCGACACCGCTTGGTGAAGGGGCTATTGGGATTGTTCGTTTAAGCGGTACGGATAGTTTTACTATCGCCCAGAAAATCTTTAAAGGTAAGGACTTGACTAAGGTTGCAAGCCATACGCTAAACTACGGCCACATCGTTGACCCACAGACAGGCAAGATTATGGATGAGGTTATGGTTGGAGCTATGAAGTCTCCAAAGACCTTTACTCGTGAGGATATTATCGAGATTAACACTCACGGTGGAATTGCAGTAACTAATGAAATCCTGCAACTTGCTATCCGTGAAGGTGCTCGGTTGGCAGAGCCAGGTGAGTTTACTAAACGTGCTTTCCTCAACGGTCGTGTCGACTTGACTCAGGCTGAAGCTGTCATGGATATTATTCGCGCCAAGACAGACAAAGCCATGAATATTGCGGTCAAGCAACTAGACGGATCCTTGTCTGATCTTATTAACAATACTCGCCAGGAAATCCTCAATACACTAGCACAAGTTGAGGTTAATATCGACTATCCTGAATACGACGATGTGGAAGAAGCCACTACTGCTGTTGTCCGTGAAAAAACTATGGAGTTTGAACAACTCTTAACCAATCTCTTAAAAACGGCACGTCGTGGGAAGATTCTCCGTGAAGGAATTTCAACGGCTATCATTGGTCGTCCCAACGTTGGAAAATCTAGCCTACTCAACAACCTCCTACGTGAAGACAAGGCTATTGTAACTGATATTGCAGGAACTACTCGAGATGTCATCGAAGAATACGTCAACATCAACGGTGTTCCACTGAAGTTGATTGATACTGCGGGTATCCGTGAAACAGATGATATCGTGGAACAAATCGGTGTCGAGCGCTCCAAAAAAGCTCTCAAGGAAGCTGACTTGGTACTGCTTGTCTTAAACGCCAGCGAACCTCTAACTGCCCAAGACCGACAACTTCTTGAAATCAGCCAAGATACCAACCGTATCATCCTACTTAACAAAACTGACCTACCTGAGGCTATTGAAACTACTGAGATTCCAGAAGATGTCATCCGTATTTCGGTCCTCAAAAACCAAAACATTGATAAGATTGAAGAACGGATTAACAACCTCTTCTTTGAAAATGCAGGCTTGGTCGAACAAGATGCTACCTATCTATCCAACGCCCGTCATATTTCATTAATCGAAAAGGCTGTTGAAAGCTTACAAGCTGTAAACGAAGGCCTCGAACTAGGAATGCCTGTTGATTTGCTTCAAGTTGATTTGACACGTACTTGGGAAATCCTCGGAGAAATCACTGGTGATGCTGCTCCAGATGAACTCATTACACAGTTATTCAGCCAATTTTGTCTGGGTAAATAACATCAAAACTAGGTCAAAAAAATGCTAGTCACCTAAAAAGAGGTTGGGACAAAAAGATCCCGACCTCACTTTTTATTATCAATCATAATTTGACGCGGTAGCTGATTGAACTTTTTGTTCGTCTTTTAGACTCCAAAAAGCTCCTAATCATCCTCGCGGGGCTGGGACTACGAAATCGAGACTTTGTCTATCGATTTCTGTCCCACCGCCTTTTCTTTCACCTTCTAAGCTATATCCTGCCTTAGCAGATATTTGAAACAAACTTTACCAGTTCTTTTCTATTTTCACTTAGTCTTTGGGTAATTTGCCAGCTTTTTCAAGCATTTTTTTGATTAAATAAGGCATCTTGACATTTTCACGACCTTTTTTCTCAATTAATTTTTTGACAAATTCTGGCATTTGTAAGTCTTGTGATTCATCTAAAATATTCTTAGTTTCATCCGAAGGGACTAATTCATCAAAGGTCTCTTCTTCTGGGAGGAATTCTCTAAATTCCTTATGTTCGTTAGCTCGGATAATATTGACCAAGGCATCAATCAAACGAGAATCTGTATTTGGCATTGGTGGACGATGGTAGTTCACCTCCAATTCCTGACACAAGTCATGACATTCCACATCGTTGTCAAACAAGACTTCAATGTGCTCACTGATAAAACTAATAGGCACAAAAATATAATGGTCTGGATGTTCTGTCTGTTCTCTGAGATACTCCAAAACATCTGGCTTAATCCAAGGAATACCAATATCACTTTCGCTCTGCCAAGTGTTGGTATATTGCTCTGGTTTCAAGCCTAATTTTTCAGCAATTAGTTTGCTATTTTCGAAAATCTGGTCGATATAGGGATCACCAAAATCCAAGGCAAAAATGGGCACACTGTGGGCAGAAAAGATGACTTTAAAGCTATCCTGTTTCACCTTTTCTTTTAAAATCCTAGCAATTTCATCTGTCCAATAGTTTAAGAGGGCTTCTTCTTGATACCAGTCCTTAATAACTAAAAACTGAATTTGTTTGCTTTCCAAAAACTTTTCATAACCCATGACAGAGTAAAAGGAATAGTGTGGCTCCAAAATCAAGCAAATACACTTTTCAATTCCATCTGCTTCCATTTGCCGAATCACATCTGGAATAAAAGGGGTTGAAAATTTATTGGCAAAATAGACACTATATTCTTTTCCCAATCTAGCATCTACCAAGGCAACTTCTTCACGGGTAATTTTTTGTAGTGGAGTTCCTCCAATTCGAACATAATTATCATAAAGTGTTTGAATCTCGTGATCTTGAGGTCGAACTCCACGACGAATGTTGGTAAAAAAGTCGGCTACTCCTTCAAAGGTAATCTCTTCTGGAGAACCAAATGTCATCATTAAAATCGCTTTTTTCATCTCTGCATCCTTGTGATATTTTTATCTTTTTTATTGTATCACTAAAACAGCCATAAGTAAACGCTAACATAAGAATGTTACTCCCTTCTGACTTTTGTTTTTCTCTTCTTTCTATGATACAATGGTTTTAAAAGAAGGAAAAAAGGAGTTACGATGAAATATCCAACATTGTTGGAGCGTTTTTTGACTTATGTCAAAGTCAATACACGTTCTGATGAACATTCAACTACTACACCAAGTACCCAAAGTCAAGTAGACTTCGCAACCAATGTCCTCATCCCTGAGATGAAACGTGTCGGTTTGCAAAATGTCTATTATTTGCCAAACGGTTTTGCTATAGGTACTCTTCCAGCTAACGATCCTAGTTTGACTCGTAAGATCGGCTTTATCTCCCACATGGATACAGCTGATTTTAATGCTGAAGGTGTTAACCCGCAAGTTATTGAAAATTATGATGGTGGCGTTATCGAGCTTGGGAACTCTGGTTTCAAACTAGATCCAGCGGATTTCAAGAGCTTAGAGAAATATCCTGGCCAAACCTTGATCACTACTGATGGAACTACTTTGCTCGGGGCTGATGACAAATCTGGTATCGCTGAAATCATGACAGCTATCGAATACTTGACTGCTCATCCTGAGATTAAACACTGTGAAATCCGTGTCGGCTTTGGTCCTGATGAAGAAATCGGTGTTGGTGCCAATAAATTTGATGCAGAGGATTTTGATGTTGACTTTGCCTACACTGTAGACGGCGGGCCTCTCGGTGAACTTCAGTATGAAACATTCTCAGCTGCAGGTGCCGAACTTCACTTCCAAGGTCGTAATGTTCACCCAGGAACAGCTAAGGGGCAAATGGTCAATGCTCTACAGTTAGCAATCGACTTCCACAATCAACTTCCAGCTGGTGACCGACCAGAATTAACAGATGGTTACCAAGGTTTCTACCATCTCATGGATGTAACAGGAACTGTTGAGGAAGCGCGTGCTAGTTACATCATTCGTGACTTTGAAAAAGAAAACTTCGAAGCACGAAAAGCTGCTATGAAAGCTATTGCTGACAAAATGAATCAAGAACTTGGTAGCGATCGTGTAGCCTTGACTTTGACAGACCAATATTACAACATGAAGGAAGTCATTGAAAAGGATATGACTCCAATCACCATCGCTAAAGCAGTCATGGAAAGTCTTGATATTGCACCAATTATCGAGCCTATCCGTGGAGGAACAGACGGTTCTAAAATTTCCTTTATGGGAATTCCTACACCAAATATCTTCGCAGGTGGTGAAAATATGCACGGACGTTTTGAATACGTTAGTCTACAAACAATGGAACGTGCTGTTGATACAATCATCGGAATTGTAGCTTATAAAGACTAAAGAGATCGGGAAAAAATTCCCGACCTCTTTTTTTATCAGCATCCTACTTTTGACACGATAGTTGTCTGATTTTTTTATTATTCTGCTACTTTTTCTCTTGTTTCTGGAGATGTAGTTGCAGGAGTTAAGGTTGACTCAGCTTGTTTATCATTTGTTTCTTTATTGGCTGTTTCAGTGCTAGCTTCAGCTGGCTTGACTTTGGATTGAAATTCCTGGTTTAATGAGACAATTTCTTGAGCAAGAGCTAGAAGAGCTTGCTTGTCTTTGCTTGCAGCTGACAATTTATCAAACAAGGCATCTACTTTTTCAAAGTCCGCATCAGAACCATTATTCACTTCCAAATAAGTATGAAGGGCAATGACACCATTATAAAGTTTTTGGTAAAGAACTAAAACCTCTGGGTCTTGGTTGGCATTCTCACGTTCAGTCTGAATGGTTTGTGAAATACGCTTCAGAAGGTCTTGGACTTGAGTGTTTAGTTCATCAAGGTCTGCGTCCTCTTTATCTAGAGCAGCTTTCAGATTTTTCACTTCATCAGCAAGTGAAGCTTTAACTCCCTCTTCTTTGACTTGAGCCACTAATTCATCAGCTTTCGTTAAGAGTCCTTCTACTTGAGCTTTTCGAACATGATTGCTTTGTTCCTCAGGCTTAATATCATCATACAAACCTTTCAAAAACTCATAGACTGCTGTTTTAGCACTATGGCCATCCACTTTTTCTGTATCTAAAATCGTTTCAGAAGGCTTACTTGTAACAGGTTCATTCTTCAGAGCTTCTTCAACTTCCAGTTTTGTTTGATAGATTTCTGGGAATAGTTTGTTCAAGTCAGTCGCCTTAAGGAAGGATTGTGATTGATAAAGTGTCCAAGTTAAGTTGGCAACCTTATTTCTAAGAATGTCATTTAAACGACCATCTGACAGATGTTGATAGAAATACTTAATGTACTCGACTGTTGTAACTCCAGTACGATCATTAAAATCTTGCAGAGCTTGTAGTTTAGCTTCAACTGCATCTAAACCAGCCTCATCTTGAGCTAATTTATTTTCTTGGAGTTGAGCCAAGAGATCCTTCTTAGGAAGTCCATAAGCATCCGTATCTAAGGTATTAATCTTATCTACTAAAGCTTGATATTTCTTGTCTAAAGGACTGATTTCTGTTGGTTTTACACTAGAGTCAACGTGGATATACTGCTTGTCAAAGAGATCTAAAGCAGCCAGATAACCAGCTGTAGAGTTGGTTGAGAGCTTCTTCATATTTTCAGAGAATTGTCCCAAGGCAAGCTCAATTTGTCTTTGTTGAATTGGTTTATCCTTGTAAACTTCGCGACTTTCTGCTAAAAGTTGATCAACCTTATTTTGAACAGTAGCTTCATCAAAGGCTCCTGGTTGGTAGTTGGATTGCAAGGCAGGAATCTTATGTTTCAAAGCCACTTCATAACCTTTAGTCTGTACTTTAATGTAGTGATTATGGTCTCCGTGAGGAATGACGAAGCTGCCATTTTCTACCTGCAAACTATATGGAGAGACACCATCACGAAGTGCAGTTGTATAGAGTTCGTTTAGGAAATCAAGTTCTGCATCGCCTGTTTGAAGCGGAATACGAACGTGTTCTTTTCGAACTGCATAAGGGTGAATGTGAGTTGGGTCATAAGCCTGGTCTGGATTTCCAAATACAAAGAATCCATTTGAAATTCGGATAGCTTCAAGCGGAACACCATAGGTTTTAGAGATATAAGCTATCTTTTCTTCATCGCTGGCATCTCGAGAGAAACTTTCTACAGTCTTGGCAAGAGGTTTTACAGGCTCTGCCTGATGGTGCCCATGCAAATGCTCTTGCGCTGCCTTTATCTGCTCTGCTGACAAAT
>NZ_KV804209.1:98660-99060 GCF_001811305.1 Streptococcus sp. HMSC056C01 | reverse complement strand
TAAAGAAATAGTGGGCATGATCTCCATGTGAAACCACAAAACCTTGCTCATCCTCACTAATCACTCGCTCAGCTGCAAATCCATGATCATGTTCATCCTCATGATGCTCGTGTTTCGCTTCATTCTCTTTAGGAGTGTTTTGATTATCTTTTGGAACTTCTGTTTGGCTATGCCCATGTAAATGTTCTTGCGCTGCCTTTATCTGCTCTGCTGACAAATCTTTTTTAAAGAAATAATGTGCATGATCTCCATGTGAAACTACAAAACCTTGCTCATCTTCTCTAATCACACGCTCAGCTGCAAAGCCATGATCATGTTCTTCTCCATGATGCTCATGTTTCACTTCATTCTCTTTAGGAGTGTTAGGATTATCTTTTGGAACTTCTGTTTGGCTATGCCC
>NZ_KV804209.1:87527-98560 GCF_001811305.1 Streptococcus sp. HMSC056C01 | reverse complement strand
AACCTTGCTCATCTTCTCTAATCACACGCTCAGCGGCAAAGCCATGATCATGTTCATCCTCATGATGGTTCTTATGAGTTACATTTTCATGATCACGCTGAACTGTTGGTTTATTTTGATTTTCTAACGGCTTTGTTAGTGTTAGGGCACCGCCAAGTGGTATCAAACGAGCAATTTTTTGCTCCAAAGCAGACATACTACTATAAGGAATGAAATGGTAGTGATTACCGTGTGGAATCGCAACTCCTGATGGTGTTCGACTGGTAATTTTAGCTGGGTCAAATACCAAACCATCAGCTTCTTGATAGCGTTGACTAACTGGTAAAGCATATAACTGAGCAAGAAGACTTTGGAGGTTATCCTCTTGATCTACTGGGATGCTTGTTGCTGGGCTATCGGCTTGAGAACTTGGTGTAACACTTGGATTTGGTTTATAATCCGTTAGACTTGGTTGACTTCCTCTTCCAACTAGATAGGCTTGAGCTGCTGCTAATTCACTTGAAGATAGGGCACTCTTTGGAACGTAGTGATAATGCCCACCGTGAGGAACGATATAGGCATCACCTGTATCTTCAATGATATCTGCAGCATTAAAGACATAACCATCATCCGTTGTATATCGACCTTGTGCTCTGGCAGTAAGAACTTCCTCACTTGCACTACCACTATCTGATGTGTGTTCTTGTTTTTGCTTCTCAATTTGTTCTTTGGTGCGAATATTATCAGCGTGACTCGCATCTTTTAGATAGACATAGTATTTACCGTCCACTTTGATGATATAGCCACCTTTAATCTCATTGACAATATCTTGATCACGCAACTGATAGTTCGGATCTTTCATGACTAGTTCTTCACTAAAGATGGCATCATAAGGCACCTTACCATTATAGTAATGGAAATGGTCGCCGTGGGAAGTCACATAACCTTGATCAGTGATCTTGGTAACAATCTGTTCAGCTTCTATTCCTTCCTTCTTGCTAACTTGATCTGGTGTCAGAGATTCATTCTTCTTAGCTTCAGATCCTTTACCGTCAACATAGGATACACGATTATCATCTTTTTTCTCAGGTGCTTGATGTTGATTTAAAGCATAAGCACAGACACTTAAGGCAAGGACCACTGCAGATCCTGCTAGATATTTTTTATTAATCTTCATAATCTCCTCATTTCAATTCTTCAGCTAAGATAGCCATATTTTCTTCTAGGTTTTCTATGTAGGACTTGTCATTTTGTGGGTCGGCCTCTAAAGGATTGAGGGTTTTCAGACTCACACCTGTTGATTTGACAAGTGTATCAGCTACCTTTGATGAAGCGTTACTCTCTGTAAAGATGGTTTTGACCTTATAAGTCTTTACAAATTCCTGGATTTCAGTCAATTGTCTTGGGCTTGGTTCTTGGTCAGGAGAGATTCCTGCAATCCCAAGCTGATTGAGTCCAAATCGTTTTGCCAAATATGAAAAGGCTGTGTGTTGGGTCACAAATGTCTTTTGATTAGCTTTTTCAAAGATGGGTTGGTATTTCTTGGTTAAGTCATGAGCCTTGGAACTAAGGTTCTGTGCATTTTTCTGATAGGTATCCTTGTTGGCACTGTCCAGTTCGGATAACTTATCAGCAATTATCTGTGCTTCTTCTGCAACCTTTTCAGGATCTAACCACGTGTGAGGATCATACAAGGTCTTCTCATCAATCCCATCTCCAGCCTGCATATCTTCTAACCCAGGCACGCGCTCCAAGGTCATACCTTCAGATGCTTCCAACACCTTTACCTTGGACTTTTGTAGGCTTGGATCTAAACTTCCCGCCCATGACTCTAATGTATGAGAATGATAAACAAAAACATCTGCATCATAGATGGCTGCAATATCATTTGCAGAAGGTTCGAAGGAATGGATACCAGAACTAGACTGAATCATCCGAACATCATTTAGATTACCTGAAACTTCTTTGACCATAGCATAGACAGGATAAAAACTAGTCACAATCTTCATCCCCTTAGTTTTATCACTCTTGTCTTGACTGGTCTTTTGTCCACAAGCTCCTAAAACGAGAGCAAAGAAGGCAATCATGAGCCATAGGATAGTTCTTTTTTTCATAACAACTCCTTAACTAGTATTTAACCATTTAATTAACTAGTAAACATTTTACTCCTAAAAATTTAAAATGTCAATATTTTTTATAGATTTTCATGAAAAAAGTGAGAACTAGATTTCATTATCAGTTCTCACTGGTCATTTTATCATTTGACTTTTAATTGTTTTAGAACTCCTTGATTCATTTTTTAAGACAGCAAATTTCAGTGTTTAACAAAGAAAAGGACATTATTCAATCAAAAATCGAATAATATCCTTTCGAGTAGATTATAATTAACAAAAATGTTTTAAGGTTTTATTTGTTTTAGTGTCTTAATGTCATACATCACTAATTCACCATTTTTATTGTAAAACTGAACCCCATCTGGTTGAAAGATTAGAAACTTAGGATCGATTTGTGCAATTTTTGCTAACTTCTCTATATGTTCATTTAAAGTTACTTTATCCAATCCGTAGTCTGGTAAATCATCGTCACTTTCTTCTTTGGAGTTTTCTTTATCTTCAACCTTGTTTTCTGAAGGAATTTCGTTGGTTGTACCAGTCTCATTTACGCCTATATTATTCTTCGGTTGCTCCTCAGTTTTATCTACAGCAGTCTTATTCTTATCACTATTTTCAGTATTGTTTGAATCAGGTTTTAATTCTTTATTAGGATGTGTAGACGTTTCAGTTTTGGATTCTTTTTCTTTTATTCTTTTTGCTATTAAGTCTTGTGCTTCTTTCCATTCTACTTCTGACAAGTCGGATTTAGTGATACTTCTCAATGAACCACCTCCCGCTCTTGGAATACTAAATGAATTGTCTTCCCATACAAAAGTTTCTTTTGCCAATACATCTTTCGGATCAAAAATATAACCATCTGGAGTTGCAAATCGACCTTCTGCAAGAGCTTTCTGAACTTCTTCAGCAGAATGAATAATTTGCCAATTCTGCATTCCAGCGCGTTTTTCAAGAGGAGTCACATTAGCAATAACGGAACCTGAGTCCTCGTGACCTGGCTTAGACCAAACTTCAGGACGCACATCAGGATGTTGCATTACATATTTAATAGTCGCAATTTGATCAGGCTCTAACCATGAGTAAGGCACAACGTGAATATGATCAATGTGTGGAATAATGAATGAACTTCCAGTATCATAGGTAGTATTTGCTGCATGCATCGGCAAACTTGAGACATCTACAGCTAATCTTGGTTTAATCCCTGTGTCTACTATATCATAACGATAATGATCTCGATCCTTAAGCATTAGTTCTTGTTCAGAAAAAGCAATTTGAGTAAGATCAAGTTCTTCACGTGAATAAAAATAATCTTTACCACCTTCATTAATTATATAACCAACTTTACTATTTCTAGAAATTTTATTAGTTACTTTTTTATAATCAAACTTTGGTCTTTCCTTCTCATATGAGTGTACTGAAGAAACGATGGAATCTGGAGTTTTACCAGTTTCTTGAATCCATTTGGCAACTTCATCCAATTCGAATTGTTCTAATTCACCATATCCCATATAATGGAAATGATCTCCGTGTTTGGCAATAACACCTGATTTATCAACAGAATCGATGGAATCTTTGGTAAATATATATCCATCGCTCGTATCATAAGGTTTACCATCTAAACCTTTTCCATAAGCTTTGATTGGTTGTCCTAAGAACTTATGAACTACTTCTTTTGATGCTAAAGGTTTAATATCTGTAACAATTTCGTTTAATCCATTTTGCCCTTTTAACGGAATCATTCTTGCAATCTTCTGCTCTAAATCAGACATTTGTGAATAAGGAATAAAGTGATAATGGTCTCCGTGAGGCACTGCTACACCGTTAGCTGTACGTTTGATGATTTGTGCCGGATCAAAGACTAGACCATCCGATTCTACATGTCGTTCTGATAAAGGTTTGGAATACAATTCACGTAAGAGTGTCGGAATGTCTTCCACTTGATTTCGATGATAAGTTGGTGTGACAGTCAGATTTGGAGTCTCTGTCAAACTTGGTTGAGCTGGCTTAGAATTATCACTACTTGGTTTACTTGAACTTGTAGAGGAATGTGCGCCTTGTTTACCATTCCAATAAGCTTGGGCAGCAGCCAATTCTCCTGCTGACAAATCACTCTTAGGGATATAGTGGAAATGATTGCCGTGCGGTACAACAAAAGCGTCTCCTGTATCTTCAATCACATCTGTCGGACTAAAGACATACCCATCATCCGTTGTATAGGCTCCTCCAGTTCCTCGATTCGGTGCCGGCGTATTGAGATTAAAGTTTGGTTTAATGGTTGAACTTGGTTTCTCAGAACTGCTTGGTTTCGAATTATTAGCATGACTTTGAATTGGCTGACCTCCAATTGGCAGATTTCGAGCCAATTTTTCTTCCAAAGCAGACATTTGCGAATACGGAATGAAATGGAAATGATCCCCGTGAGGAACTGCCACACCATTTGCAGTACGTTTTGTAATCTGTGCTGGGTCAAATACTAATCCATCAGACTCCACATGACGTTGGCTAAGTGGCAAAGCGTACAATTCTTGAAGGAGACTAGCTAAATCCTCATTTTGACTCTCCGGAGCTGTTGCAGGATTTTGAGGAGTTTCAGATGGACTAGTTCTCACACTAGATCTTGTTTCTCCTCTGCTTGAACGATATTCAACGGTACTTAATTGACTACCTTTACCAGATAAGAAGGCTTGAGCAGCAGCTAATTCACTGGCAGACAAATCACTCTTCGGAATATAGTGGAAGTGATCGCCATGAGGAACAATATAAGCATCACCTGTATCTTCTATGATATCAGAGGCATTAAAGATATACCCATCATCTGTTGTATAGCGTCCTTGAGCTCTGGCTGCAACTACTGCTTGATCGTTAGAACCACCCCCATGATTACTACTATGTTCCTGCTTCTGACGTTTAATCTCTTCTTTTGTACGAATATTGTCCGCATGAGCCGCATCCTTAAGGTAAACATAGTATTTCCCGTCTACCTTAATCACATAGCCACCCTTGATTTCATTGACAATGTCTGAATCCTTCAACTGATAATTCGGATCTTTCATCAGCAGTTCTTCACTGATGATAGCGTCATAAGGAACCTTGCCATTATAGTAATGATAATGATCTCCATGAGAGGTCACATAACCTTGATCAGTAATTTTAACAACAATTTGTTCAGCATTGATCCCCTCTCGCCGACTAACTTCATCTGGCGTCAGATTTTCAGACTTAGTACTAGCCTGATTCCCTTCTATATAAGCCACACGATTAGGCTCTTTGCTAGTCTGTACCGCTTGGAAACGCCCCAGTTCATAACTTGAAAGGCTTAATGCTAAAAGAGCTACCGAACCAAAAACATATTTTTTATTGATTTTCATCTAAACACACTTCCTATTTCATTTATTCGTTAAATAAAGAACTACACTTTTTCCTAAAGAACTTCGTTAACTGGTTAAGTATATAACTGAAAAACGAAATCACTTTTAAAACTCTCCTATTTTCTATATTTCAAACAAGATTTGAGCGAGTGAGTTAGTTCTCTATATAATTAACCAGTTATTTAACTAGTTAATAGTTTACTCCTATCACATAAATCTGTCAAGAATTTTTTTGACTTTCAGGTAAAATCTAGATAAAAAAGAGGAATATCCCCTAGTATGAGATAGATTCCTCTTTATAATATTTTAGTGTTGAAATGGCATAAAATCCGAAACAAAGGAAATGTTATCCTTATCTTCTGCGTTGACAAAATTTAAAAATAGCTTTTGAAATTCTTCAAATTCATAGTCTGAATGACAAATCCACTCCTTACCTGTCGAGACATACCATTTTCCAAGACTTGCAAGTTGCTCCTTGGTCAAAGATGGTACATGAGAGCAATGATCAAAGTTAATAATATAAACTTTTTCATAGATTGATTTGATAAAATCTTTGAGCATAAACTTTCCTCGCTTAAATTCTATACCTAATAACTAGTTGTACTATTCAATCACTTGGCTCTCAGCTAGTTTTTTGTACCAGTGAGCTGATTTCTTTGGATAGCGTTCTTGTGTTTCAAAGTCCACATAGAAGAGTCCGTAACGTTTTTCATAACCATTAGACCATGAGAAGACGTCCATCAATGACCAGATGAAGTATCCTTTGACGTTTGCACCATCGGCAATCGCATCAGACAATACTTCCAAATGTTGTTTCACATAATCGATACGGCCATCATCGTAAACAGTGTTGTCCACAAATTCATCTTTGTATCCAAGTCCGTTTTCAGTGATGTAGATTTTCTTATAGTTTGGATAATCCTCCTTCACACGCATGATCTGATCATATAGCCCTTGAGGATAAATGATCCAGTCCCAGTCAGTGCGAGGTACATAATCAGGAGCTACACGACGACCAACACCTTTGATTTGGTATTTAGAGCTTCCTTTTTCCCCCTTACCATTGTGGATGATCTCAGTTTCACCATCAAAGGCTTCCATCCAGTCACTCATGTAGTAGTTAATTCCAAGGAAGTCGTTCAAATCTTTAGCTGCTTCAAGTGCTGCAAAGTCTTCGTCACGAAGATCCAAGCTACCACCATTTACTGATAAGATGTGGTTTACACCTTCCATTGTTGCATCTGAATAGTGTCCAAGGTATGTAGCATCCAAGATAAATTTGTTATGGATGATATCTTCCAACTCAGCAGCACGAACGTCTGCAGGATTTTTAGGATCCAATGGATACTTAGTTGGAAGGGCGTGAACAACCCCGATTTCACCTTTGTAGCCTTTGTCTTTGTACAATTTCACAGCACGAGCATGAGACACCATCATATTGTGGTGGGATTGGAAGACTTTGGCAAGGTCATACTGAATACCTGGAGGAAACTTGCCGACCAAGTATTGACCGTCACCGATTGGACCAATTTCATTAAATGTTGTCCAGTAGTTTACTTCTGGGAATTCTTCAAAACAGAAGGCAGCATAGTCTACAAAGTGTTCGATATTTTCACGATTCAAGAAGTCTCCATTTGAGTGAAGAGCTTCAGGAGTATCAAAGTGGTGAAGAGTTACGAATGGTTCTACATGACGTTTATGACATTCAGCAAATAACTTATGATAGAATTCTACCCCTTTTGGATTGACTTCACCATAACCAGTTGGAAAAATACGTGACCAAGCAATAGAAATACGGATACCGTTTACCCCATATTCCTCAGCCAACTTTAAGTCTACTGGATATTTATGGTAGAAATCACTCGCTGGTTCAGCTGTGTACCAATAGTTATCTGCTAGGTATTTGTCCCAGGCAACAGGACCTTTACCATCTGTATGCGTAGCACCTTCTGCTTGATAAGCTGCTGTTGCGCCACCGAAAATAAAATCTTTAGGAAGTGTTTTTGTCATTTTTTCACCTATTTCTTGATTGGATAAAATGAAAAGCGAGCGGAGAGGAGCTAGTGAGCTATCCATCTCCGTCTCACTTCTTGTACAAAGTCACCAAATAGTGACATAAAGGGGGAAAATAAATATATAATCAGGAGACTGTTTTACAGTCCTCAAGGTCAGTCGAATTGTGACTCAAGGAGGTAAAAACGATATTTTTTTACCGACGAATTAACAAAGCGATTAGGAAATTCGCCATAGCGATTTCCGTGATGTTAGGAGACTGTTTTACAGTCCCTAAGGTTAGTCGAATTGTGACATGAGGAGGTAAAAACGATATCTTTTTACCGACGAATTAACAAGGCGATTAGGAAATTCGCCATAGCGATTTCCGTGATGATAGGAGACTGTTTTACAGTCCCTATCGTCAATCGAATTGCGCTTGAACAAAGGCAAGAGCACCTTTACCATCACGAGTCAACTTGATGTATTGAGCTCCTTCAGTCTTAGCCAATTTGATTCCAAGTTTATCTGTTTCAGCCTTCATGTCCTCATAGTTTGAAGCTACTTGAGGAGCAAGGATAACAAGGTCAAATTCTGGCAACATTTCACGGTGAGCACCATAGCCACCAGCTGCTGCTTTAACTGGCACCTTGTACTCAGCTGCTGCTTTGTTCAAGGCGTTGGCAAGAAGACCACTTGTTCCTCCACCCGCACAAAGAACGAGTACGTTGGTTTCTTCTGTAATTGTATTTTGTGCTGATTCTACTCCAGCTTTTTCAAGGATAGCATCAGCTTTTGCAGTATTGAAGTTTGCGGCTACTTTTTCTTTTAATTCATCGTTGGCTTTACCAGAACGTTCTTCTTCAAGAATTTGTTCGTCATAAACTTTAAGGAATGGGTAGTAGATTGCAATATCCACTACGATTAACAATGCTGCAAGAGCAAATGACAAGAACTGGAAGTTTGTACCAAGGATAATACCAAGAGGTCCTGGTGTAGTCCATGGAAGATTGGCAGTAAATGAGTTCATGCCAAGCGTTTCAATAAAGAATTTGAAGATCCATACGTTTGCAATAGGTGCGAAGATAAATGGAATAAAGAAGATTGGGTTCAAAACAAGTGGTGCACCAAACAAGATTGGTTCATTTACACCGAAGAATGTAGGAACTACTGAAGCACGTCCGATGGCACGGTTACGCTTAGACTTACACAACCACATAAACATGAATGGAACTACAAGAGTTGCTCCTGTACCACCCATAGTGACGATAAACATTTGTGTACCAGATGTAAGGATCTTATCAGCGTGCATACCTTGTTGAAGAAGGTTCAAGTTGACTTCGGCATTTGCATAAGTAATCGCTGCAATGGCAGGTTCAACGATAGATGGGCCGTGAATACCGACAAACCAGAAGAAGGCAAAAGCACCAAAGATAATGGTAATACCAAGATAACCGTCTGCTGCTGAGAATAATGGAGCAAAGAATTTACCGATTGATTCTGCAACGCTTGCACCAACAAATTGACGAGCGAGCAAGTCAAGAGCATAAAGAGAAACAACTGAAAGCGTAAACGGAATAACGTCTTTAAAGACTTGTGAGATATTCGGTGGAACTTCGTCAGGCATGCGAATAGTAACGTTGTTCTTGACACAAACCTTATAGATAGCTACAGTTACGAAAGCTGCCAGGAAGGCTGAAAGCAACCCTTTTGTTCCAAGGAAACCAGTTGCAAAGCCACCCTCGATTGGGTCAGCTGCTAACATCAGCAAACCAACAATAGCTGCTAAGAGCGTTGACATATAGTTGATTTGATTGGTTTTCTCCATACTACGGTTAACTGAGTCTGTTAAAGATTTAGCAGTGGTTCCAGCTACCAAAAGTGCTAGAATCCCCATAGAGTAGCTGTAAGGTTTCATCAAAAGTGCTACTACTTCATCAGACCATTTAAAGCCCCAAGAGTTTGGAACAAAAGCAATCAAGATAAAAATACTTGAGAAGAGAATGACTGGCATTCCTGCGATAAATCCATCCCGAATAGCACGAAGATAGATATTTCGAGATAGTTTTTCAAAGAAAGGCTTCCCTTTCTCGATATAGGCAATTAACTTATTCATTATTTAGTTCCTCTTTTATAAAGTTCGATTAAATGGTGCATCAAATCTTTTAGCAAAATAGTTGTCATCAAATGATCTTGGCCATGCATCATGGTCACGCTATAAGCCAAATCATCACCTGCAGCTTCCTTGGTTAAAAGACTCGTTTGCGCGTGGTGTGCTTCAGCGATACAGCTACCGGCTTCCTCAACTAAGCTATCCGCTTTCGCAAAATCACCAGCTTCAGCGGCCTTCAAAGCTTCCAATAATTTTGAACGAGCATCACCTGCATAGGCAACGATTTCAAAACCTAACAATGTTACTTCTTCTCTATTCATGATAGAATTCTCCTTATATATTTTTTAGTAAAGCGTTATGATAATAAACGTTGGATGTGTAGAACAAGATAAACTCGTTCACTCTTGTAAAGGTCAAGACCAGTTTCCTGAGCAATGACTTCATAAATTTTGCTACCAATCTCGAATGCTTCTGGATAGGTATTCTTTATATGTTCTTCCATATCGAGCAAGGATTGATTATCATCGCGACTACGATCCAGATAATCCAAGAAATAATTGAGATGAATCATAAAGCGGTCATAGAAATTATTATTATCTGGTGTTCTCTGAATACCATAGCTTCTTAGAACATTTTCAACACTTTTTAAAATTTCTTTTCTCTTATCAATCGACTCAACTACTTCGACTTCATTTTCACCTTCTGCATTGATGAAGTGATAAGCGATACGAATGATCTCGTCTTCAGGAAAATTTTCTGTCAGTTTTTGACGATAAATTTCAAAAGCTTCTTGTGCAATTTGAAAAGCGATGGGATACTTGGCAGAAATATCAGGCAAGTTACTATCCTTATAGCGTCCTTGACTAATAGCCTGATAAGAACAATAGATATGGTCTGTCAGAGTGACGTATAGATACTCTTGGACAGGATATTGATATTTTTTAGAAAGATTATCAATAATCTCATAAGTGACCGTAATAAAATCAAGCGGTACATCCTTGAGAAGAGCCATAAAGTTTTCTCGCGACTCTTCTGTTTTCATCCGAAAAACTTTTTCAACCTGATCCTCAGAAATCAAATCTCCTTTCTTCTTACCGAACGAAATACCCTTACCAATTACGATCAACTCCTCTCCCTTGCTATTCCGCACGAGAGAAACATTGTTATTCATTGGATTTAATATCCGATACATGGCAACCTCCTTGCCCTATTATTTAAGTTTTGTGAGCATAAAAAATGACCACAAATGAACTCAAAAAATATACATCTGAGTCATCTGTGATCATGCCTAATATTACTTAGTAACACTCACTTTGTATTAACTTGTGATTTAAGTATAGCACAAGATTTTAATTTTGTAAACCTTTACATACAACTTTTTTTAAAAGTTTTTTAACTAGGTTTTAGGACATAAAAGGGGGGAAATTTAGACACGTTCAGTCCATGAAGTAGCTGTTGTTTGAAGAACCT
>NZ_KV804209.1:28632-87427 GCF_001811305.1 Streptococcus sp. HMSC056C01 | reverse complement strand
CACCTGCACTCAAGTAGATGTATGGAAGGTTAGTTGCTTCGTCTTGAGCTTTGAAGAAAGCAGCTGCTTCTTCACGGCTGTAAACGACTTCTCCATCGCCAAACCCTTCAACGTATTTCACGTTAACTGGAACTTCTACTTTCAAGACATCGATGTTGAAACGTGGATCGGAGAAGACCTTCATAGCACCGATAACCTTATGTGGTTTTACTTTAGCATATTCTGCAGAACCTGCGTCAGCAATCTTTTCATCGTAAGCAAGAATTTCAAGGAAGAATGGAATATCCTCTGCCACACACTCAGAACCGATACGTTCAATGTAGGCTTGTTTTTGTTGGTTGAGTTCGTCAGTGCTATCTACATCATAGTAAAGCAAGAACTTAACAGCATCTGCACCTTGTTCCTTGATACGTTTTGCAGACCAAACGTCCAAGCAGTCTGGCAAGCGTTTTGTACTTGTTGTATCGTATCCTGTTTTTTCATAAGCAAGGAGAAGACCTGCATTTGGATCAAGAGCTTTTGTAGCTGGAAGTCCGTACTCAGGGTCAAGTAGCATTGATGAAGCGTATTTTGTCAATTCATCTGCTACCAAGACTTTAAGTTCTTCCATTTGAGCTACTGTTGGCTCTTCTGTTTGGTATTGAGCCATGAGGCGTTTCAAAGCACCACGTTGGTCAAAAGCAAGAGCTGAGATGATACCATTTTCATCAGAGAGTTTTTGCATACAAGCGCGTTTATTTTCTGTTAAAACCATTTTATACCTCTTTCACTACTAGTTGGTCATATAGGCCGTGATAGTTTGCCATATTGACATGACCAGTCATTTTTTCTTGAGCATTTAGCATACCAAGGACATTCGCCTTAGTCAGTAATTCTTGATCAGATTCTTTATGGAACAATCCTGAAGCAATACCTGCTACTGTAGAATCACCAGATCCAACTGGGTTTACAACTTGGATTCTTGGAATATCTACTTTATAGAAAGTGTCCCCGTGCTTAGCAAAGGCACCATTAGCACCTAAGGAAACGATGATCCACTCAATTCCTTCAAATAGGGGCTCTTCAAGAACCTCTTTTAATTCATCCAAATCTTTAGAAATTTCTCTTCCTAAAAGTTGAGACAATTCTTCATTATTTGGTTTGATAACTGTTGGCTTATGTGGAGATTCAAGAACCGCCTGAAGTGAAGCTCCTGAACAGTCCAAGACAACAGGTTTACCAGCTTGGTTAGCAAGTTCAACCAGACTAGCATAATAATCCACTGGTAGTCCTGCTGGTAGACTACCTGAAATGGCCACTACCTCTACAGTCTCTAAAAGTTCTTTGAAATGAGCCAAGAAATCTTGACCTTCTTTTTCTTGAACTTCAGGACCTTTTTCTAGGATTTCTGTTTGGTTTTCTCCATGTAGAATTGCGATACAGTTACGAGTTTCACCTTGAATAGAGAAGAAACGTTTGCTTACTTTATCATCAATATTTTCTACTAAAAAATCACCAAGTTTACCACCGACAAGTCCTGTTGCGACTACGGAGTCACCAAATTCTGATAGGACCCGAGTAACATTAAGACCTTTACCACCAGCCGTTTTCGTAACATCTACAACACGGTTGACAGTGTCAATTTTTAATTCATCCAAAGGATAGGAAATATCAATGGATGGGTTCATTGTGACTGTTAAAATCATAAGTCACCTCTTAGTCGTGGTATTCACCACGATCCCATTTTTCAAGGAACTCTGTAAAGAAGTTGGCATCAGTTTGATGGTCGTTATGAGTTTCAACGTGTTGAATTTTAGCGATCAATTTTTTGTTTTCTTCAGATGGTTTGTATTCAGCGTTGATGAAAGCATCAATGATATCACACATGAGCAATTCACCAGTGATTTTACCACCAAATCCGATTACGTTGGCATTCAATTGTTCTTTTGCATATAAAGCTGTTGTCATATCGCGAACCAAAGCAGAACGAACACCTGGAACCTTGTTAACAGCGTTATTGATACCTACACCAGTACCACAGATACATACACCAAGATCAGCTTGGCCACTAACTACTGCTTCACCAACTTTTTTACCAAAGATTGGGTAGTGTGTACGAGCGTGGTCATAAGTACCAAAGTCGATGACTTCATGTCCTTTTGATTTCAAAAATTCTGAAACCGCCATTTTTTCATTTGTTACGATGTGGTCACATCCAATTGCAATTCTCATTTTTATCTTACCTTTCTTTCAATATAAAAATTAGCACATTTTGTTCAACATGTCGACACGGATTTGGTGACGACCGCCGTCATACTTACCATTTACAAAGCCTTTAGCGATGTTCTTAGCCAATTCGTCACCAACAAGTTGAGCACCCATAGTAATCATACGTGAGTTGTTGTGACCACGAGTCATATAAGCTGAACGTTCGTCAGATACTTCTGCAGCAACCATTCCTTTGATTTTAGTTGCAACCATAAATGGACCTGCACCATAAGCATCAATGACAATACCAAGGTTTTGTTCTTCTTTTTTAACTTCTTCAGCAACTGCAAGAGTTACATCAACGAAGTCTTGACCTTCAGCTGTAACATCCACAACGTGGAAGTTTTCTTTTTCCAAGAAATCTTTAACGACTTCTTTCAATCTCAAACCTGCAGCATCTGCACCAATAACAATAGACATATTGTATACTCCTTTTTTATATAGACCAGTAAAAATTTTTTGGTTCTGGAAAGAAAATGACCATCACCAAGTAGTTACTAGTAGTTTTTGTTGACTATTTTAGTTTAAGAATGATTTATCTAATCATTCTTTGTAACTTCTCCTTTGAGAAATTGGAAGAATAACTTGTTAAAACAAACACAAATTGTTCTTTCTAAACATAATATACTACTATTGTTTAAAAAAGTCAACAGTTTATGTTTGTTTTTGTTTATTTTTTAGAAAATTTCTATATCAAAACCAATTTGATCACTTTGACCTGGATTTAAGATTCGAACATTTTTCTTATCTTCTAGATGATCGCCCTCTTCGAGTGAAGTTGACAAACCTGACCAAGGTTCCAGAGCAAGGAAAGGACCTTTATTAAGCGTTGACCAAACGATGAGGTTTGGAAACTCTTCAAAGTCCAGTTTTAATCCCTTATCATGCTTACGTGACCGTAAGGAAACAGAGCGCGAGGTTAATTCATCTAACGTCACAGCATCATAGCTAAAGAAATCATAGTTTAGATCCAATTCTTTTTGCTCTTTTAACCAGCTACTTCTATCTTGAAAATCTAACATCCCTGTTTCTGGGAATGGTTTGGGAACTGTACAAGTTTCTGGCTTTTCAAATTCAAGATAGTAGTCTTCATAAGCTTCATCATCAAATAAAGGACAGTTAAAGCCTGGATGTCCACCAATAAAATATGGCATTTTCTTATCTGTTTCCTTATTGGTAACTTGATACTGTGTTCGAATAGTCTTTCCAGTAACAGTATAAGTTATTTCTAGTCGAAAATGATAGGGATAATTCTCATACATGTCTTGGTCATCTTCGATAGCAAAGGTGACAGAATTCTCTGTTTGTTCTACTAATTCAAATTCTTTTTTTCGAACCAAACCATGACGTGGAATTTTACCTTTTACTTGACTATCATCTTCTTGATCATACAAGACAGTATCATTTCTAACGGATCCACAAATTGGAAATAGAACAGGTGCTTGTCCACTCCAGTAAGTTGGATCACCTTGCCACAAATATTCAATTCCATCTTTGTCTTTTATCGAAGAAAGTGCACCACCAAAAGTTTGAAACTGTACACTTAACTGTTCTGTTTTTAATTCAATCATTAGAATTACCTCCATTTATTTAAGGCCTAAAAAACTAGGCTGTCGACTCCAGATTTGGAAACTGACAACCTAGTTTTTACAATTTACATTTTTAGGAGCGAATTATTTTGCGTTTGCTGCGTATTCTTCATTACGTTTGATCATTTGTTTTCTGTACCATGCAAAGATACCAACGTAGAATACTAGGAATACTAATGCGCCAAGGATAGCTTTGATATCACCAGTTGTAGCGTTACCAATTGCCCAACCAAATAGTTTTTCGATTGGTCCTTCAAGAGTTGAGTGAGTAATCAATTGAGTTTGGCTTACACCTTCTGGGAAGGCACCTACACCTTTAGCAAGTTCTGTTGCAAATGGTGCGATAAGTGTACCTGAAAGAAGGAAGAGTGGCAACAAGAGTGTTCCGAAGATAATCATACGAAGCAATTTACCACGAGTAACTACCAAGAGAGCTGGAGTTACACCCATTGCAATGATACCAGCAAGTGGCAAGATACCATTTCCGACATTTGAAAGAAGCACTGCTTCAACCAACATGATTGGTGCAAGTACGTTAGCACAAGCCCAGATTTCAGCACGACCAGCGATAAATGGCCAGTCAAGACCGATATTGAATTTACGTCCTTGAAGACGTTTAGTAGCAACGTTTGTAATACCTTGTGAAAGTGGTTCTACGGCTGCGATGAACCATGAACCGATCAATGAGAAGAGCTCCAAGCAGACACCGGCAGTCAAACCAAGTGACAACCAACCTTTAATAACAAGTTCCCATTTATCAGCACCTTCAACACCAGGAACTGGATGTGGAGTTCCCATCAAACCGATAACGATACCAAGGATGAAACCGATGAAGAATTTAGATCCCCAGAAACCGATTCGTTTATTCAATTTAGCAGCGTCAAAGTCGTATTTATCAAGACCTGGGAAGAGTTTATCAAAAATCTTATCCAAAACCATGATAACTGGGTTCATCATGTAGTTCATGTGAGTTGAAGTCATTGGTGATGAACTTGGTGCGTTAAGAAGGTCATCAAATGTTGGTTTCATCAAGTCAGAGTTGATGATTTTAAGAACCCCAACAAGAACAACTGCTGCAGTCGCGATGAAGAGTGAAACTCCTTGGCTAACTCCATTGTTGTCAGCGTACCATTTGATCAAAAGACCTGTGATAGACAAGTGCCAGATATCAAAGATATCGACGTCAAGTGTATCAGTTTTCTTCATTGCAAGCATTACAATGTTGACGATCAACATCACAAGCAAGAAGTAAAGTGTCCAAGCTGAACCCCAAGTGATTGTAGCAAGTGGTGCCCAACCAACGTCGGTAATATTCAATTGAATACCAGTGTTTTCAACGAATTTTGCAAGAGACGCTGAGAAAGCACCATTTAACATACCAATGATAGCACCGATACCAGTAAGAGCGATGGCAAGTTTGATACCACCTTCAAGCGCTTTGGAGAATTTCACTCCAAAAAGTAGAGCCAATACTGTCAAAATGATCAGCATGATGATCGGTCCACCCATTTCCAAGATAGGTTTGAACAGCTTATTGGCTAGTTCGATAATGATATCCATAATTTTCCTCCCTTTATTTTTATGGAATATTTACAAATTAATAATTAACTTAGACCATGTTCTTTGATAGCTGCTTCAATATTGTCATAAACTGGAGCGCTCATAGCTGGAATACGGAACAAGATTGGTCCTGCTTCAACAACTGGGATACCTGGTTCAAAACCTAAATCAGTAGCAGCGATTGGTGTGAAGATATCATAACCTTTAATCAAGTCTTCATTGACATCTTTTACCATAACAGCATCACATTGAACATCGTACCCACGGTTAGAAAGTTCTTCTTCAAGAGCACTTTTAATTTGGTGGCTTGAGTTAACACCTGCACCACAAGCAGCAAGAATTTTAATCATTTGGATTTCCTCCGTTTTTATATAAAAATTATTAACAAATTAAGCAGTCGCTTCTGAGATATATTGGAACAAAGCTTCAGGTTCCGTAATCTTAGACAGCGCTTCAAGATGACCATTGCCTGTAAAGAAGTCCATCAACTGTGCAAGTATATTTGTTTGACTTGAACTTGAATTGTTGATGATAAAGAAGAGTAATGAAACTTCTACTTCCTTATCAGGAGCAATCATATTGTGGAATGTTACTGGTTTTTCCAGACGAACCACGACAACATTTTCAGTTAGATTATGAATTGTATCAGTATGAGGGATAGCTACGTTAGGCAAATCCTTCCCTAAAAACTCCATATCCAAACCAGTTGGGAACGATTTTTCACGTTCAATCAAGGCCGATCGATAGGTCTCTGTAACAACTTTCTTTTCTTCCAGTAGGGTTGCAACTTGATCGAAAAGTTGCTCTTGATTATCTGCTTCTAAGCAAAAGACTAAGTCTTTGTCAAAGAAATGATCTAATCCCATGACCTTCTCCCTTCATATTTAACTTTTATGGTATAAGTATAACACTATATGAAACCGTTGTCAATGTTTTTTTGTTGTATTTTGTTTGATTTTTATTTTTTTTGTTTACGAATTAAACATTTAATGATTTCAAACATATTTTTTATAAATTTCTTAATAAGTAAAACAAAAAAACAGGAAGTACTCCTGTTTTCACGATGTTAACTCTTTTTATTGGTCCAACTTTCTTCCACCATTGGAAGGAGATTTTTTAATACCTCTGGAACACCTTCAAGAGAAACATATCTAAACTTACCATCATCGGATTTAAATACCCAGATAATTAAATATTTACCATTCTTAGCAATACAGTTTACTACGTAGGCCTCATAGCCACCGATAGTTGATTTTGACCCCCATACCTTGGAGAAATCTTGACTTTTCTGTTTGGATTCATAAATGCTAGTTGAAATTTGAACAGTTTCTAGCGCTGCATATTCGCTTTCACTAATACCAAACTGTTCTGGTTTAAAAGTATTGAGAGTCACAATGTTGACATCCGTTCCATCACAGTACTGAATGTCATCTCCACCTTCAATTTCTTTGAAATGAACCCATGATTTAGGAATTTTTACATAGCCATAATCATCTGAACCCACTACTTGCGTCTCTTCTGTCTGTTTTTGCGATGAACTAGACTCTTGACTTGAAGCTTCCTGAACACTTGAAGATGCTTCTGTCTTTACCTCGTTTTTCTTCTCTGAATTGCTACAAGCAATTAGACTAAGACTACAAAGTAAAAGTGTAGATAAAGTTATTATTTTTTTCATGATAACTCTCCTTTCACTTCTATTTTAAATTATGAAGGGAAAAGTGTCAAAAAAATACTGTATTTTGACACTTTACAAAAGTAACCGTGTGATTCAAACCAAAGAAAAGGATTGAAGAAAAATGTCCAAAATGGACTTTTCTTCAATCTAAATCAACTGATCGATTTCTTAAAATCAATGCTATTCTCACATAGCGACTATTCTTCATCCATGCTCAAGACGCTGAGGAAGGCTTCTTGTGGTACTTCTACAGAACCGATAGCTTTCATACGTTTCTTACCAGCTTTTTGTTTTTCAAGGAGTTTACGTTTACGAGATACGTCACCACCATAACACTTGGCAAGCACGTTCTTACGAAGGGCTTTAATATCTGTACGAGCCACAATCTTATGTCCAATAGCTGCCTGAATCGGTACCTCAAACTGTTGACGAGGAATGATTTTCTTGAGCTTATCAACGATGAGTTTTCCACGTTCATAAGCAAAGTCCTTGTGAACGATAAAGCTAAGAGCATCCACCTTATCACCATTAAGAAGGATATCCATTTTCACCAGTTTAGATGGACGATACTCTGACAATTCGTAATCAAAGCTTGCATAACCGCGTGTCGAAGATTTGAGTTTATCGAAGAAGTCAAAGACAATCTCAGCTAGTGGGATTTGATAGATAACATTAACACGATTGTCATCGATATAATCCATAGTCACAAAGTCACCACGTTTGCGCTGAGCTAATTCCATTACTGCTCCGACGAATTCTTGCGGTACCATGATTTGTGCCTTAACATATGGTTCTTCGATAGTTGCAATCTTTGTAGGATCTGGGAACTCGGATGGGTTAGACACATCCATAGACTCACCATCAGTCTGATTAACCTTGTAGATAACAGACGGAGCTGTCATAATAAGGTCGATGTTAAACTCACGTTCCAAACGTTCCTGAATAACATCCATATGAAGAAGTCCAAGGAAACCACAACGGAAACCAAATCCAAGAGCCTGGGATGTTTCTGGTTCAAACTGTAAGCTAGCATCATTTAGTTGCAATTTTTCAAGAGCTTCACGAAGGTCATTGTATTTATTTGACTCGATTGGATAGAGACCTGCGAAAACCATTGGATTCATCTGCTTGTATCCTGAAAGTGGTTCGGTCGCTGGATTTGTCGCCAAGGTTACTGTATCACCGACACGTGTGTCCTGAACAGTCTTGATAGAAGCCGCGATATAACCAACGTCACCCGTTGCTAGGAAATCACGCCCAACTGCTTTAGGTGTGAAAATTCCGACTTCAGTTACATCGAAAGTTTTACCATTGCTCATGAGCTGAATCTTATCGCTAGGTTTGACTACTCCATCCATGACACGAACTTGGAGGATAACTCCACGATAGGCATCATAAACTGAGTCGAAAATCAAGGCTTTCAATGGTGCTGACACGTCACCAGTTGGTGCTGGTACTTTTTCGACAATTTGTTCGAGAATTTCTTCGATACCGATACCCGCCTTGGCTGAAGCCAATACTGCTTCGCTAGCATCTAGGCCAATGACATCTTCGATTTCTGTACGCACGCGCTCTGGATCTGCTGCTGGTAGGTCAATTTTATTGATAACTGGAAGGATTTCCAAATCATTATCCAAAGCAAGATAGACGTTTGCCAGTGTTTGAGCCTCAATCCCTTGGGCAGCATCAACGACCAAAATAGCACCTTCACAGGCAGCTAGGGAACGTGAAACCTCATAGGTAAAGTCCACGTGTCCAGGTGTGTCAATCAAGTGGAAGATATAAGTCTCACCATCTTTAGCCGTATAATTAAGCTCGATAGCATTAAGCTTGATAGTAATTCCACGTTCACGTTCAAGGTCCATACTATCAAGAAGTTGGGCCTGCATTTCACGACTGGAAACTGTCTCTGTCTTTTCCAAAATACGGTCTGCTAGTGTTGACTTTCCATGGTCAATATGGGCGATAATAGAGAAGTTACGAATCTTCTCCTGTCGTTTTTTCAATTCTTCTAAGTTCATCATTCTCTTCCTTTCAGGGTATCTATTAATTATAAATTGTTTTTAACATTTTGACAAGACCATACCCTGTTAGGAGTACTAATCTTCAGCAACAAAGCCGTCATTTTCAATGAAGTAATGTTCTGTCATACCTTGGTCGGTAAAGATAATCCCATGAAGGACACCGCCGTAAACAGCTCCTCCATCCATTCCAATCTTACCGTCTTCTGTCATCCAAAGTTCAGATGTACCAGGTTTTTGATCCAACAAACCATAGACTGGTGTATGTCCAAAGACAATGGTTTTTCCAGTATGATTGGCTGCTTCATGAAATGGTTTTCTGAGCCATACCTTCTTATAATCGGTAGTATCATGCCAATCATCCAAAGTCAAATCAATACCGGCATGAACAAAGATATACTTATCTGTTTCAATGACAAAAGGCATCTGACGAATAAATTCCACTAAGTCTGCTGCTTCTGTTTCAACACGCTTTGCATCTGCTACTCCATCTACTGGTGCATCCAGTGGGCGCCCCAAAATAGAATTAATAGTTGTATCTCCACCATTTCGACGATAGTGGTCATAGCTTTCTTCAGGGTTATCCAACCAAGTTAAAAACATATACTCATGGTTTCCTGATAAGCAGATAGCTCCCTGATTGTCGACCAAGTCTTTGACCATTTCTAGAACTCGGCGACTATCTTCTCCTCTATCAATCAAATCTCCAAGAAAGAGTAATTGAGTCTTACCATCCCATGTTTTAAGTAAATCTTCTAACATTCCAGCTTTTCCGTGGACATCACCAATTACATAATAGTCTGTCATTTATTTCTCCTTACTTTGTAATAATTCTCTCGCTTGAGTCAATGCTGCTTCTGTCACATTCTCTCCAGCCAACATCTTAGCGACTTCTTCAATCCTTTCTTCAACTGTCAACAAGCGAACTGTTGAAACGGTTGAATGTTCATTGCTAATCTTTTCGATGAAGAACTGATAATCTGCAATCGCAATAACTTGAGGAAGGTGAGAAATAGCTAATACTTGACCATGCTGCCCAATTTTATGAATCTTTTGTGCAATGGCTTGAGCTACACGACCTGAAACTCCCGTATCCACCTCATCAAAGACGATACTGGTCTTGCCTTCCTTACGAGAAAAAGCGGACTTGATAGCTAACATCAAACGAGACAACTCTCCACCAGAAGCTACTTTTACTAATGGTTTAAAATCTTCTCCAGGGTTGGTTGAAATGTAAAATTCAACACTCTCATTACCTTCACGACTGAATTTTCCTTGACTAAAACGAACTTGAAATTGTGCTTTCTCCATGTATAGGTCTTGCAATTCTTGCTTGATTTCAGCTTCTAAGTCCTGCGCTATTTTATGGCGAGCTTGAGCAACTTGACCTGCTAGATCCACAAGATTTTTTTCAAGTTTCTTGAGTTCGATTTCCATATCTTCAGAAGATAGATTATTTCCTGTTAGAAGATTGTATTCGTCTGTAATCTTGGCAAAGTATTCAAGGACATCATCGACACTACCACCATACTTACGGGTAATGGTGTGAATTAAATCTAGTCGGCTTTCAACCTGCATCAAACGATTACCATCAAAATCTAAATCATCAATAATGGATTCCAAGCGCTTGGTGATATCTTCTAGAACATAATAGGATTCAGAAAGGGAGTTTGAAATCTCACGATACTCTGGATCGAACTCTTCAAGACTTTCCATATCATTCATGGCCGAACGAACATTTGCAAGGCTTGAAAATTCTTCATTATCAAGCATACTATAAGCATTTGTTAAAGTATCGGCGATATGTTTATGGTTAAGAAGTTTGTCTCTTTCTTGATTAAGGGCAATATCTTCACCAGCTTTCAAATTAGCTGCTTCAATCTCAGCCATCTGAAATTCCAACATTTCAATTCGAGCCTTGTGTTCCTGCTGATTTTTTTTGATGTCAAGCACTTGCTTGCGCATACGGCGGTAATTATCGAAGCTCGTCTGATAGGCTTCTTTTAATTCAAAGAAAGAGGCATCCCCAAACTCATCCAACATCTGGATATGTCGATGTGGGCGCATTAACTCCTCTTGGTCATGTTGACCATGGATATCAACTAGCTGTTGACCAATCGTCCTTAATACTGAAAGATTAACCATCTGTCCATTGACACGACTGATGCTCCGACCGTTTTGTAAAATTTCGCGACGAATAATGATTTCATCACTCAATTCTAATCCTTGTTCATCAAAAATTTCTTCTAGCGCGCGGTTACTTTCAATTGAAAAAAGACCTTCAATTTCCGCTTTTGGAGCCCCATGACGAATAACTTCTGTTGTAGCTCGAGCTCCTAACATCATATTCATAGCGTCAATAATGATTGATTTACCCGCACCTGTTTCACCGGTTAAAACTGTCATCCCTTGTTCAAAGTTCAAAGAAATTGATTCGATGATAGCAAAATTTTTAATCGAAATTTCCAGTAACATATAATCCTACCAATTTTTAACTTGCTCAAAAATATCCTTGGCTGTTTCTTCACTTCTCAATACCATCAAGATGGAATCATCATCAGCAATACAGCTAAAAATTTGGTCAGAAAAAACAGTCATCAACTGACTCTTGACGAAAATAGTATTTCCTGGAATGACTTGCAAATTAATCATATATCCCATGCGTTCAGCATGAATAATATTATTTTCTGCCAACTGCAAGCTTCTAACGATTGATTTTGGTAATTCATAAATGTAAGTATTGTCTTTCAATGGAATTTTTACAATACCTAATTCTTTAATATCTCGGGAGACTGTTGCTTGAGTAGCAGAGATACCCGCTTCTCTCAAGTGTTCAACGATTTCTTCCTGTGTGCCGATTTGATAATCTGTAACAAATTTTCTAATCTTCTCAAGTCTCTCTTTTTTATTCATCTTTAAATTCCCTATGTGCTTTCTCCACTATTTTTTCTATTTCAGAAGTAACCTGATTGATTGCGTGATTTTCTTTTCGCAAATAGGCTAAAAACTCGATATTCCCATGACCACCTTGAATAGGAGAATAATCCAATCCTAAGACTGAAAATCCTTCATCAACTGCCATTTTAGTAACTGATTCTAAAACATTTTGGTGAACTTTGGCATCTCTGATAATTCCATTTTTACCAATCTGTTCTCGACCAGCCTCAAATTGAGGCTTAACTAGAGCAACAACCTGACCTTGATCAGCTAAAACACGGTGCAAAGCCGGCAAAATAAGGCCTAAGGAAATAAAACTGACATCGATACTTGCGAAACTTGGTTCCTGTTCAAAATCAGTTTTTTCCGCATAACGGAAATTAAACTGCTCCATACTGACAACACGAGGGTCTTGGCGTAATTTCCATGCCAGTTGGTTAGTACCAACATCAACTGCAAAAACTTGTTTAGCACCATTTTGCAACATGACGTCAGTAAAACCACCTGTTGAAGCTCCGATATCAATGGTCGTTTGTCCCTCAACTGATAGACCAAAAATATCTAGCGCCTTCTCAAGTTTCAAGCCACCACGACTGACATACTTAAGTTTCTCACCCTTGAGTTTCAACTCTGTATCATCAGGAATTTTTTCTCCTGGTTTATCAAATCGTTCGCCATTTAAAACAGCGACTACCAAACCTGCCATAACACCTCGTTTGGCTTGTTCTCTCGTTTCAAATAAACCTTGTTTGTAAGCTAGTACATCTACTCTTTCCTTAGCCATTGATTCTCAAACTTTCTACTATTTTCACAATTGGCTCCTTATCAAAACTCACAACTTGACTAATCTCTTCTAGTTTCGCAGTAGCTTGATCCAAAGTTTGATTGCAAAACGCTATCGCCTGATCTAATCCTAACAAGGCAGGATAGGTTGACTTTTCGGCCTGCAAGTCTTTCTGGGGTGTTTTTCCAATTTCCTCAAAGCTAGCGGTAACATCAAGCACATCATCTCTCACTTGGAAAGCAAGCCCAATCAACTCGCCAACTGTTTTAAGCTGTTTCTGAAGATTTTCATCCAATCCAGCAATGATTCCAGCCGCTTGGAAAGGAAAGGCTAAAAGTTTACCTGTCTTATTAGCATGGATAGTCTGAAGTTCCTCTAAATTCAAGTGTTTTCCTTCGCCTTCCATATCTAACACTTGACCAGCTACCATTCCCATACTTCCAGAAGCAAGGGATAAATTAGCTATTAAATCAACCTTGGTTTGACTAGGCAAATCAGTTTGAGCAATTAAAGCATAGGGATCCAAAAAAAGCGCATCCCCTGCTAAAATGGCTAGAGCTTCACCATACACCTTATGGTTGGTCAAACGCCCCCGACGAAAATCATCATTATCCATAGCAGGAAGATCATCATGGATCAAACTTCCTGTATGAATCATTTCTAGTGCCGCTGCAACTTGAGCATGTTCCTGAGTGATAGGCACTTGCAAGGAGTCCAAAACTTCTAAAAGCAAATAAGGACGAATCCTTTTACCACCAGCATGGACGGAATAGAGAACCGCTTCTCTTAAACTGGACGCAAATTGTTGGTTGCCATAAAAGTCTTCAAGAGCTGACTCGACCAAAGCTAGTTTTTCCTGCTTGTTCATACCAGTTCACTTTCTGTTCCATCTTCTTGCATCACCTTGACCAAGGTCTTTTCAGCCTTATCAAGTGTTGCCTGCAATTCTTTTGACAAGAGCATTCCCTTTTGAAAAGCCGAAATAGCATCTTCTAGAGCAATTTCCCCATTTTCCAAACTTTGAACAATCGTTTCAAGTTCTGCTAGATTTTCCTCAAATTTCTTTTGTTTTGACATCTCTTACCTCTAATTCTACTTGACCGTCCCGCATCAACAGTGATACTTGGTCATTTTCTTTCAAAACTTTCGCAGAAGCGACTACGACTTCTCCTTTTTTGACAATTGCATAACCTCTGGCTACAATTCGACTAGTATCTAGCATAAGGAGAGCTTCTGATAGGCGTTTTACTTCTGCTACTTTTGCATCATAGGTCACAGCCATCTGGCTACGCAGAAGTTTCTTTAATTGCTGGATATGATCCTGATAACGCTGGATTTTAATAATTGGTGATAATTGTTCCAAACGGTGGACTTGTTCTTGCACCTTTTGTTGATTACGAACCAATTCAGCATTCAATCCTTGCTTCAGTCGCAGCTGTAACTGATCCAAGCGTTGTAGATAACCGTCATATAAACGCTCTGGTTGTCTGAAGATGACCGATTGACTGAGGATTCTCAATGCTTCTTGTTTCTTTGACAAACTATGCTTAACCGCTGTAGTCATGCGTTTTTCTTGATTCTGAAGATAGGTCAAAAGATCTAACTTAGTTACTGGTGTCGCAAGTTCAGCCGCTGCTGTCGGTGTTGCTGCTCTCTTGTCAGCAACAAAATCAGCCAAGGTGACATCTGTTTCATGACCTACACTCGAAATAATCGGTAAACGAGATTCAAAAATTGCTCGAACTACAATTTCTTCGTTAAAGGCCCAAAGATCTTCAATGGAACCTCCCCCACGACCAATAATCAGAACATCTAAATCCTCACGTTCATTGGCTCGAGTTATATTACGAGCAATCTCCTTTGCAGCACCCTCACCTTGAACTTTAGTAGGATATAAGACAATTTCCACACCAGGGAAGCGTCTGCTTACAGTTGTAATGATATCCTGGATAACAGCTCCACTACGGCTGGTCACCACACCTATTTTTTTTGAAAATTGTGGTAAAGATTGTTTAAATCGCTCTTGAAACAAACCTTCTTCTGCCAGTTTCTTCTTAAGTTGTTCAAATTGGATAGCTAAGGCACCGACACCATCTGGTTCAGCTTTTTCAATGATAATCGAATAACTTCCACTTGGCTCATAGACTTGGACACGACCAACCACATTGATCTTCATCCCTTCTTCCAAGTCAAATCCCAAACGTTGGTAGACCCCCGACCAAATTGTCGCCTGAATAACCGCTCGGTCATCTTTAAGAGAAAAATACTGATGGGTTGGACGCTTACGGAAGTTAGAGACTTGACCAGTTAAATATACCCGTTCCAAGTAGGGGTCTTTATCGAATTTCATTTTTAAATACTTGGTCAAAGTTGTAACCGATAAATACTTTTCCATCTCTACCTCCTTCTTTTCTCTAGTTTTTCCTAGGTATTATTATACCAAAAATATGCTTAAAAATCTTTAATTTCCACCTAGAATAGTGAAAATACAGGGAATTTATGTGCGAAATTATTTCTTAATATTTTTGCCCCTCGAACAGAAAAAAAACCCTTCGGATAAAATCCGAGGGGCTTAAAACGTTGTTAAATCAACGACCGAACTTTTGAGTTTCAAGGTTCGGGATAAAATAGTTCACTGAACTATTTTATTTCTTAAGGTTGTAGAATGATTTCAATCCACGGTATTCAGCTACTTCACCAAGTTGATCTTCGATACGAAGCAATTGGTTGTATTTAGCGATACGGTCTGTACGTGAAAGTGAACCAGTCTTGATTTGTCCTGCGTTAGTTGCAACTGCGATATCAGCGATTGTTGAATCTTCAGTTTCACCTGAACGGTGTGATACAACGGCAGTGTAACCAGCTTCTTTAGCCATTTCGATAGCGTCGAATGTTTCAGTAAGAGTACCGATTTGGTTAACTTTGATAAGGATTGAGTTAGCAGCGCCTTCAGCGATACCTCTTTCAAGGTAAGCAGTGTTTGTTACGAAGAAGTCGTCACCAACCAATTGAACTTTACCACCAAGACGTTCAGTAAGAGCTTTCCATCCATCCCAGTCGTTTTCGTCCATACCATCTTCGATAGTGATGATTGGGTATTTGTTTACCAATTCTTCAAGGTAGTCGATTTGTTCTGCAGAAGTACGAACAGCAGCTCCTTCACCTTCGAATTTAGTGTAGTCGTAAACTTTACGTTCTTTATCGTAGAATTCTGATGATGCACAGTCAAATCCGATAAATACGTCTTTACCTGGAACATAACCAGCAGCTTCGATAGCAGCAAGGATAGTTTCAACACCGTCTTCAGTTCCTTCGAAACGAGGAGCGAATCCACCTTCGTCACCTACGGCTGTTTCAAGACCACGAGATTTAAGGATTTTCTTAAGAGCGTGGAAGATTTCAGCACCCCAACGAAGAGCTTCTTTGAATGTTGGTGCACCAGCAGGTACGATCATGAATTCTTGGAAAGCGATTGGAGCATCTGAGTGAGAACCACCGTTGATGATGTTCATCATTGGAGTTGGAAGAACTTTAGTGTTAAATCCACCAAGGTAGCTGTAAAGTGGGATTTCAAGGTAGTCAGCAGCAGCACGAGCTACAGCGATAGACACACCAAGGATTGCGTTAGCACCCAATTTACCTTTGTTAGGAGTACCGTCAAGTGCGATCATAGCACGGTCGATAGCTTGTTGGTCACGTACATCGTAGCCGATGATTGCTTCAGCGATGATGTTGTTTACGTTGTCAACAGCTTTTTGTGTACCAAGACCACCGTAACGAGATTTGTCACCATCACGAAGTTCAACTGCTTCGTGTTCACCAGTAGAAGCTCCTGATGGAACCATACCACGTCCGAAAGCACCTGATTCAGTGTAAACTTCTACTTCAAGTGTTGGGTTACCGCGTGAGTCTAGGACTTCGCGAGCGTAAACATCAGTAATAATTGACATTTTTTACTCTCCTTATTGAGTTAAATTTTTTACACCTCTATGATACCTTAAAAAGACACCTTTTTCAAGGAAAAACGTTATCTTTGTGCAAATTTTCCTTAAGTTTATAAAGTAATCGCTTTCTTTTATCTGTTTTCTCCTTTATTTTATGATATACTATTTTTATGACTGATGTATCTAAACAAATCCTAGAAAAGGCCAATGGTGGTCTTAAACTAAATCCTGATGAACAAAGACGTTTTCTCGGAACATTTGAGGAACGTGTCCTTGGCTACGCGGACCTTGAAACAGCTGATGATGATAAATTTAAAAATGGATTTTTAACAATTATAGAAACCTTTAAAAAAGAAACTCAACCTCTATTTGTCAAAATTTCTCCTCAGGTAGAGTTTGATAAACAAGTTTTTTATCTAAAACAATCCAAAGATGCTGACTGCCAAGCGACCATCGTTTCTGAAGATCATAACTCTTCTCCTTTTGGCCTAGTTATCCATAGCGATGCCCCTGTTCAAACAAGTGAAAAAGACCTCAGAAGTGCCTTTTCAGACTTATGGCAGGAAAAAGAGATGAAAAAAGCTCCTACTTCTCTTTGGAAAAAGTGGTTTGGTTAATTTTTCTTCAAAGCTAAAATTTGACCAATGTTTGCAGCTGTATCTTCTAAATAGATAGCGGCATTTTTTAGACTGTCTTCCAGTGGTTCACTTTTTTCTAATATAGAAAAAGCAGCGATGACATTCTCAAATGGTAAAGGAGGTAAATCCTCAGCTAAACTACCACAAATAGCAATAACTGGAACACCATTTGGTGTTCTTTTTGCTACCCCGATTGGCGCCTTGCCTGAAAAACTTTGAGCATCCAATCTACCTTCACCAACGATAACTAGATCTGCATCTACAACCTGTTCATCAAAGTTTATTAAATCTAAACAGGTTTGAATACCAGATACAATCTCTGCTCCTGCAAAGGCACACAAACCAGCTGCAATACCACCACCTGCTCCAGCACCATCCAATTTTAACATTTCAGGTGCAACTTTGCGGTAAAAGTTTTCAATAGCAATATCAACATCTTGGAATTTAGCTGGTTCCAACCCTTTTTGCTTCCCAAATGTATAGGTGGCACCGCGAATTCCACAGAGTGGATTGGTAACATCTGCTAAGATTTTGATATGCACATCTGCAGGGATGGTAACGACACTTTTGTCCAAAATCTTACTAATTTCAAATAAGGACTGGCCACAAGCCTCAAGTTCGATCCCGTTTTCATCATAAAACTGATACCCGAGTCCTGAGACAATTCCAATACCACCATCGTTACTGGATGTCCCACCAACTCCTATATAGATCTCTTTCATTCCTTGTTCGATTAAATATAGGATCAGTTGACCAATCCCCTTTGTTTGAATCTTCAGTGGATTTCGTTTTTCAATAGGAATTTTAGCAAGCCCAACTAAATCAGCCACCTCGAAAAGAGCAAGTTCTCCTTTTTGAACATAAGTCATTTGAACCTCATCTCCAAAGGGACCTGTCACTAAAGCAGTTTTTTCTACAAGACCAAGTGAATTTTTAATGGCATCCACTGTTCCTTCCCCTCCATCGCCAACAGGTAAGAGCAAACATTTCGATTCAGGTAGAGCCTTTTTAAGGCCTCGTTTAATAGCTTTAGTTACTTCACTCGCAGGGAGACTCTCCTTAAAAGAGTCAGGCGCGATAACAATTTTCATACACTCATCTTTCTAATCAAAGGAAATCTATCAGATTCAATACTTTTGTTAAATCTCTTTCTTCAATTTGAAGGGGAATTTCCTCTTTCACGATTTCTTTGGCACAGAAGCCAATGCCGATTCCAGCTCTCTTCAACATTGCTAAATCATTAGCTCCATCTCCAATAGCAATGGTCCTTTCGATAGGTACTTTTAATTCATAAGCCCATCTTACTAGAGTTTCTTTTTTAACATCTCTGCTTATAATTGGACCAACAAGATTTCCAGTTAAATGACCATCTCTGATTTCCAGTTGATTAGCAGCAAATAATGAAATCCCTAAATCTTTTGCTCCTCTTTCAACAACAGGTGTAAATCCACCTGAAACTAAACCCACTTCTATCTGATTTTTTTGCAGAGTGTTAATAAATTGCGCAGCATTTTTACTAAGGTGTAGTTCATGATAAATCTTATCAAAAGTATCTATAGAAAGTCCTTTTAGAAGGGAAACACGTTTTCTCAGGCTTTCTTCAAAATCTAGTTCTCCCCTCATAGCTTGGGCCGTCAGCAGAGCTACTTCTTCTTCACATTCTGCTTCTTTCCCCAACAAATCAATAACTTCCTCTTCTATCAGTGTCCCATCAACATCCAGTACACAGAGTCCTTTAATTTTTTTCATATAATTGTCTTACTTTCAGAATCTCAAAAAATCGTATGAAGGTATCATACGATTTTAACTATTTAGTTTGCTAAGCTATGATACAAATCAAGATATGACTTGCAGGCTGTATCCCAAGAGAAATCACATTCCATAGCTTGAACTTGCATGTTCTTCCAAACATCAGGATGGTTGTGATAAACATCCAGAGCTGTTTGCAAAGCCCAGTTGAGCCAGTATGGAGTTAGGTTATTAAAGCTAAAGCCTGTACCTGTTCCATCAATTGGATTAAAGGCTTGAACAGTATCTCTAAGACCACCTACCTCATTTACCAAAGGAAGGGTCCCATATCTCATGGCCATCATTTGTGAAAGTCCACACGGTTCAAAGCGACTTGGCATGAGGAAAATATCACATGCTGCATAAATTTCTTGAGCTAATTTTACATCAAAAGTAATATTTGCAGAAAGTTTTTCTGGGAATACTTGACTAAACCAAGAGAAGGCTTGCTCAAATCCTGGATCTCCAGTTCCCAAGAGAACGATTTGAATATCCTCTTGAAGCATACGATGCAGGCTTTCAACCACCACATCAAAGCCCTTCTGACGAGTCAAACGTGACACGATACCAATCATTGGCACATCAGGACGTACTGGAAGACCAACTCTTTCTTGAAGTTTCGCTTTATTTTGTGCTTTTCCTGACAAATCAGTTTTATTAAAATGATACTCAAGTAAAGCATCCGTCTCTGGGTTGTATAGATCAGTATCAATTCCGTTTACAATACCAGAAACCTTACCAGATTCCATACGAAGAATCTGATCAATACCGCAACCAAACTCCGTAGTCATGATCTCATAAGCATAGCTAGGTGACACGGTTGATACACGGTCTGCATAGAGAATACCAGCCTTCATCCAGTTAAGACAATCATTCCAACGAACTGTTCCATCAGCGTAGCGCTCAAATCCAACCCTGAACAAGTCCCAAAGCATACTTTCAGAGAATTGACCCTGAAATTCCAAGTTATGAATGGTCAAAACAGTCTTGATTCCTTGGTAGGCTTGAATCCATCTGTACTTTTCCTTCAACAAGAAAGGAATCATTGCTGTATGGTAGTCATGAGCGTGGAGGACATCAGGGATAAATCCGATACGCTCCATAGCTTCAAGCGCAGCAAGTTGGAAGAAGGCAAAACGTTCACCATCATCGAAATCTCCATAAACATGTCCACGGAAGAAATAATAATGATTGTCGATGAAGTAGAAAGTAACACCGTTTAAAACAGTTTTCTTAATTCCACAAAATTGTCTGCGCCAACCAACATAGACTTCAAATTGAAGGACATCTTCAATCTGATCACCAAACTTGGCTTCAACCATGTCATAGTAGGGTAAGATAACAGCAACTTCATGCCCAGCTTTTACTAATGATTTTGGAAGTGCTCCGATAACGTCTCCCAATCCACCTGTTTTTGAAAAGGGAGCTCCCTCTGCTGCTACAAATAAAATTTTCATGAAAGGACATCCTCTGTTACTTTTTCGCCTTTTTTGATGATAACAGGGTTTTCTGCTGTACCTCGAACGACAACTCCCTCAGCTATTTCAGCACCCTTATCAACAATTGCATACTCAACTTGTGCACCTTTTCCAACGACAACGCGAGGGAAGATAAGAGATTCTTTAACCAAGCTGTCTTTATTGATACGAACATTACGCGAAATAACAGATTTATCCACTTCACCCTCAATGATACTACCAGAAGCAAATTGAGATGTGTTTACTTTAGAACCAGGTGCATAGTAGGTAGGTTCTTCGTTTTTAACTTTAGTATGAATCTTTTGATTTGGCGAGAACAAAGAGTAGAATTTATGCTGATCAAGCATATCTAAATTAGCTTGGTAATATGTTTCTACTGAATGAATATTGGCTAGGTATCCTGTGTATTCATATGCAAAAGCACCTTCTTTGGCTGCCAAATCGCGAAGAACATACCGTAATTTTTCTGGATATTCTTTTTGGGCTTCTTCTTCCAAACGCTTAATCAACCATTGAGTATCTACAACGAAGATATCTGTTGACATGTTGTAAAAATCTTGGTTTGATTTTTTATCAAAGAGTTTGTGTGAAAGTACGTGGTCAGTTTCATCAATATCAAGGATTGCATTTACTTCTGAAATGACCTTCTTAGGCAATTTCTTATAAACAACTGTAATTGGTGATTTTGTTGTATTATGCAAATGGAAAACCTGAGCAAGATCAATATTTACCAAAACATCACAGTTCAAGGAAACAGTTTGGTTAGATCCAGAACGTTTTAAATAAGTCAAGAGTTGTTGATAATACTCTTTACCGACTGTGCTACTTTCTACACGTGTATTGTAAATACCTAAATAGTAGTGACTAAGTAGTGTATTCAAGCCCCACTCACGACCTGAACGAATGTGGTCGAAAACTGAGCTGATATTATCTTGTTGGAAGATTCCAAAGACACTACGAACACCAGCATTTGCTAAACTTGAGAGTGGGAAGTCAATCAAACGATACTTTCCTCCAAATGGTAAAGTTGCCACTGGACGGTTACTTGTCAAGGTTGACATATCATGGAAACCAACGGTATTTCCTAAAATCGCTGAATATTTATCAATCTTCATCTGTTGCTACCCCCACTACTTCATTATATCCGACTACTTGTACTTCTTCTGTACCATCAATTTCTACACCATCGGCAATGACTGCTCCTTCACCGATGATTGCACGTGTAATTTTAGCTCCTCTACCGATAACTGCTCCACTCATGATGACAGAATCAACAACTTCTGCTCCCTTACGAACTTGAGCAGCTGTAGAAAGGATAGAGTGTTTTACTGTACCATTTACGTAACAGCCATCCACTACAAGAGAGTCTTCTACATGAGCATGTTCTCCAATAAAGTTTGGTGGAGCGATAAGGTTACGAGAATAAATTTTCCATTGACGGTTACGACTATCTAGAGCATTCTCTGGAGAGATGTATTCCATATTTGCTTCCCAAAGAGATTCGATAGTACCAACGTCCTTCCAGTATCCATTGAATTCATAAGCATAGACACTTTCACCAGTTTCAAGATAGTTTGGAATAACATTTTTACCGAAGTCTGACATGTCTAGGTTGGCCTTCTCAGCTGCAACTAGCATATTGCGAAGTCGTTTCCAGTCAAAGATATAAATCCCCATTGATGCCTTAGTTGATTTTGGTTCAGCTGGTTTTTCTTCAAACTCAACAATACGATTATTAGCATCTGTATTCATGATACCAAAACGGCTAGCTTCTTTAAGTGGCACATCTAAGACAGCAACTGTCAAGCTGGCATTGTTATCCTTGTGTGATTGGAGCATATCATCATAGTCCATCTTGTAGATATGGTCACCTGAAAGGATCAAAACATACTCAGGATTGATGCTGTCGATATAGTCGATATTTTGGTAAATGGCATGACTTGTACCTTCAAACCAACGGTTTCCTTCACTTGCAGAGTAGGGTTGAAGAATAGAAACACCTGTGTCAATACCGTCTAGACCCCAACTAGAACCATTACCAATGTGGCTGTTGAGAGCTAGTGGTTGATACTGTGTAATAACCCCAACATTATGGATACCAGAGTTGGCACAGTTAGAAAGAGCAAAGTCAATGATACGGTAGCGCCCACCAAATTGCACGGCAGGTTTAGCAATGCTTTGAGTGAGTTTACCGAGACGAGTTCCTTGCCCACCAGCAAGGATTAAAGCTAGCATTTCATTCTTCATTTTATACTCCTTTTTGAGTTTTATTAGCGACTTTTTTAGTAGGTTTGATGCGACGTTTGATTTTCCAAATACTTGCTCCCATAGCTGGCAATGTAAATGTCAAAGTCTGCTCATAATCCTTCCACAATCCTTCTTGAGTTTGAACTGTTTGGTTATGCTCTTTCCACACACCACCCCATTGTTCTAACTCTGTATTCCAAATTTCTTCATAAATGCCTGCAACTGGAAGACCAATTGTAAAATCAGGACGTTCAACTGGTGCCATATTGAAGATACAGACTAGCATCTCGCCTTTCTTGCCCTTACGGATAAATGAAAGAACACTCTGATCTCTATTATCCGCATCAATGATTTCAATACCATCGTAACTTGTATCAATTTCCCAAAGACAACGGTGGTCTTTATAAAGTTGATTCAACTGTGATGTAAAGTATTTCATCTTGGCATTCATCGGATCTTCTAGGTTAGACCACTCCAATTGCTCTTCTGATTTCCACTCTAAGAATTGACCAAATTCGCTACCCATGAAGAGTAATTTCTTACCAGGGTGACAAATTTGATAGGTGTATAAGTTTCTCAAACCAGCGAACTGATTGTAACGATCACCCCACATCTTATGCATCATACTCTTCTTACCGTGGACAACCTCATCATGTGAGAATGGTAGGAGATAATTTTCATTAAAGACATACATGAAGCTGAAAGTCACAAGATTAAAGTCATACTTACGGTAAATTGGATCTTCTTCGTAGAAACGTAGGATATCATTCATCCAACCCATGTTCCACTTGTAGTCAAATCCAAGTCCACCCATTTCCTTCATGCCAGTAATCTTGGTACCTGAAGAAGACTCCTCTGCAATCATCATAACATCCGGATGAGCTAGTTTAATAACGTCGTTCAAACGTTGTAGGAAATAATAGCCTTCATAGTTGAGATTGCCACCGTCTTTATTTGGTGTCCATGGAGCATTGTCATAATCTAGATAGAGAATATTACTTACAGCATCTACACGAATACCATCTAGGTGATAGAAATCAATCCAGAACTTAATACTAGAAATCAAGAAGGATTGCACTTCGTTTTTCCCTAAGTCAAAGTTGAGTGCTCCCCAACCGTAGTTGTTAGCCTTATTATGATCTTGGTATTCAAAAGTTGGTGTACCGTCGTAGTATGCCAAAGCGTCGTCATTTATTGTAAAGTGTCCAGGTACCCAGTCCACAATTACTCCGATATTGTTGATATGACATTCCTCAACGAAGTCTTGAAACTCTTCAGGACGACCATAGGCATGCTCTAAAGCGAAGTAACCCATGAGCTGATAACCCCAACTCAAACCGAGAGGGTGAGCCATCAAAGGCATAAACTCGATATGAGTATAGTTCATCTCAACGAGATAAGGAATGAGCTCTTCTTTGAGTTGAGCAAAGCTATAAGGTGTTCCATCAGGATTTCTCTTCCAAGATCCTGCATGCGCCTCATAAATGTTGACCGGTCTCTCAAAAAATCCCCAACGTTTTCTACGAGCTAACCAGAGCCCGTCCTTCCATTTTTTTTCAGGAATTTCTGTTAAAACTGCTCCTGTTCCCGGACGTGCTTCATAACGTACTGCCAAGGGATCAATCTTCATAAGCTGATGACCATTAGCACGAGTAATATGATATTTATAAATATGTCCTTCTTGAGCTAAAGTTGTAAAAACTTCCCAAACTCCAGATTCATTACGAACCATGGGGATTTGATTTTCAACCCAGTTAGTAAAATCACCAACTAGATGGACAGCTTGCGCATTTGGCGCCCAGACACGGAATGTATAGCCATACTCACCGTCTCTTTCTTCACGATGCGCTCCTAAATAGTGTTGAAGATGGAAATTTTCGCCACTAGTAAAAGTTCTTAAAGCCTCAAATTTATCCATTGAATCCCCCTTTTAATTGAAAGCGTTTTCTTATTTTTATTATACTACCTTTTAAGAGAAGTTTCAAGTAAATTACTATATTTTTAAAAATTATTTTGAAAATCTGAAAATAATTCTCTGATGCGTCCTGGGAAAATCATTTTAATTTTCCAATTTATCTTCGCCTCTTTTCATTTTCTTACATTTTTATATAATAGTAACAAAATATTCGGATTTAAGCAATTTTTAGCCTTATATTTTTGAAAAATACATTGAAAATCCGTAAATATTGAGTTTATAACATTCAATTTAGATTGCAACTATTCAGAAACAAGGGATTTCTCCCAAAAAATAGAGCAGATCTTCCAATCTGCTCTTTCTTTATTTACTATTCTTTACGATTTATCTGCACTTCCATGAAAAATGAATTTCTCTGGATATTTTTTGATAAAACTTAGCTCATTCTCATTTCCATCATAATCATAGACAAAATTATCTGCTTCATCCAATTTCTCATAAAAATCATCGCCATACTCTTCTTCCATCTGTGCTAGCAGCTCCGATCTTTCTTCTCTAACAAAGGAGATAGTTCCACCAAAGTATGCAAGGAGATTTTTGAAATTAGCAGCATGCTCCTTCATTCCAAATAGTTCGAAGCCCTTTAAAGTATCTTTCCAGACAATCCCTGTCGAATTATCGAAAAATTGATAGTGACCTCCATTGTTTACTTCGATAAAATACCAGATAATTGCCAGAAGGTATCTTTGTTCTAAAGTAAAGATTTTTGCAGAATCGAGATAGTCTTTATAGGTGTTATAGATGTTAACAGTTTCGTATACTGGTTCAATAATATCCCAAGAGTCTTCTGCATTTTGAACATCTTCTATCTTAATATTCTTGTATAATTTCTTATTCTGTGCAGTTTTCATTTCTTGATTAGTTTCATTAGCATCTTCAAAATAGTATTTCTGAAGCAGGGGATATTCTGTTGGCTTGCCTTCAAAAACTTCCTTTAGAGAACCTACTTTAACCAACTCAATACACCATTCAATGACTGGATTTGTTGAGGAATCAGCATTTTTGATAGCATTTTCTAATAAATCTAGAGCCTGATTAGCTTCAGTTTCAAAGTCCTTGTTCGGATCACTAGATAAACGCCAATGGGTAAAACTATTTCGATAATACCAAATAGCATCCCTATCTTCTTCAGAGACCATCTCTAAAACTCTTTTGGCTTCTTCGAATTGACTCCAATTATTATAGACTTTGGCTAGTTCACTAAGGACTAGTCCACTTAAATTTTCTAAGCCAAGCTCTAAAAGAATTTCTATTACTTTCTCGAATTGGAAGTTATGCTTAATGTCTTTAAGACACTGAACTTTCTCCGATTCATTTAATGTGATAAATGTTTCCAGCGTAATTGTATTGATATCCATAGGTATCTCCCACTAAAACTAATGAACTTTTATAATTTTAATTCAATTTGTAATGAAACTTCTGCTTTTTCTATCGTCTCCAAGATAAACTTTCTAGAAGTATAGGCCGAGATAAAAAATCCCGACCTCACATTTTAGTAGAAATGAGTCTTTGAAATACTTTTGTTCATTTATTGGACTCTGCAAAATAGTTTTGCCCTACACTTCATTGTGTCAATCTTCAATCTAAGACTTACGATAAAACATTCATAACTGCCACACTGACATCGTCAATGGCATTTTCTTGGTTAGAACGGCTATTGGTTACCAACATTTCTAGGTTTCCTGCATTTTCATAGTAATAGGAAGCCCCTTTAGCATTGAATACAACCAAGAAGTGCTCTTCGCCACCATGAATCTCATAAACAATCCAACCACTATTTTCAATGGCCGTGTGTACAAAGACATGACGGTAGACTTCTTCATAGGTAGGGTATGAAAAGGCACTGTTTTGTGTTTTAAGTCGGATAATCTGACGAACAAACTCGATACTATCTTGACGCTCATTGATCAAATCCCAGTTGACTTGGTTGACGCTATCAGGAGCATTGTAACTATTCATAGCTCTCTCACGCTCTGCGTGAGTCAACTCACCATTTTCTCCTGTAGCTACAAGCTTGGTACGGCCAAACTCTTGCCCCAACTCCATGAAGGCCATCCCTTGCATGAGAAGGTTCATGGCTGTCGCTGTTTCTACTTTCTTCATGATACGTTTTTCACTCTCCGTTGGATGAAGGGTTTTAAGCAAATCATGCAAATTGTAGTTATCGTGGGCTTCTACATAGTTAAGAACCTGATTGGGGCTAAGGTAAGAACCCAGCTCTCGGCTTCCAAGGATAGCCTTTGCGACGATCGGTTCAGTTCCAGCACCACTGACGAAACCAGATTTGATAGAGCCATAGACTTCACAACCTTTGACCGCATCACGTTGATTATCATTAAAGAATCCAATGTTTGGCAATTGATAGGCATTATCTTTCTTAGCCTTATCATAAGGAGCAAGACCAGTTCCCATATCCCATCCTTCTCCATAAAGGATGATTTTAGGATCGACTTCGTCCATAGCCCAACGAATCATCTGCATAGTTTTGACATCATGGATTCCCATCAAGTCAAAGCGGAAACCGTCAATATTGAATTCTTTTACCCAGTAGAGAAGAGAATCAATCATATATTTACGGAACATTTCATGCTCACTGGCAGTTTCGTTACCGACTCCTGTTCCATTTTGATAGGTTCCGTCATGGTTCATTCGATAATAATAATCGGGAACCGTTGTTTGGAATGGCGCATCCACCGTTGAGAAGGTATGATTGTAAACAACATCCATAATAACACCTATACCAGCATCGTGATAAGCTTGGACCATGGCTTTCAAATCACGGATAGCTTGACCTGGATCGTTTGGGTTTGTAGACATGCTAGTTTCTGGAGCATTGTAGTTTTGTGGATCATATCCCCAGTTATAAGTTACATTTCCATCAGCGTCGTATTCTTTATGACGGTCAGCAATTGGTTGCAGCTGAACATAATTGACACCAAGTTCTTTGATATAGTCAAACGCAGTCGACTGACCATATTGGTTAACTGTTCCAGTTTGCGCAGCACCTAAGAAGGTTCCTCTTAATTCTGGCGCAACACCAGATGTTTCAGACTTAGTCAGATCACGGATGTGCATTTCATAAATGACTGCTTGGCAAGGATTTTCCAAACGCCAAGTTGCTTCTGTACCATGCTTAACCTCAAAACCTTCGACCTGACGATCTTGGTTTGAGACAATGGCTGAACGTTTTCCATCAGGACTTGTCGCTATTGTATATGGATCACGAGTTAATGACAGGTGATGAGGAAAGTCAATTTGGTAGTGGTAAGCACAACCTGCTAAGCTTTCTGGAACTGATAAACTCCAAACACCAATTGTATTATACTTGTGACTATAGGAGTAACTATTTCCTCGCTCCATTTCAAAGGTTTTAAGGATAGGTGCGTCGTTACTTGCAGATTCATAGACTACTACTTGGACAGATGTAGCGGTTGGTGCCCATAGGCTAAATCTTGTTTCAGTTTCAGAAACTTGACATCCCAACTCTCCTTGATAACCCCAGTGGTGGTCAAAACTAGCGCTATTGATTGCCTTGTCGAAGGCAAAAGGATTTTGGTCTTTATAATGAGTACTTGCAATAGCTGGATTTTCAGAATAATAAACTGTATCATCTCCATCCAAAATCCAAACCTCTGTCAAAAGTGGATAATAATTGAAGCGAATAGGATATTCTTTGCTGACACCATCTTTTTCAACAGTAAAAGTCATGGTCTCAAGAGCTACTTCACTCGATTGAGTCAGTGAGAATTTTGCTCCAAAATATTCTTCTTCTTTGATAAGTTCTGCTGAATCTAGAGGCTTTATGCTGAAACTGCAAGCCTCGTAAGCTTCATCTTTACGATGATAATGAATAAGTACAAGATAATTGTACATGGTTCTCCCTAATTTCTAAATAAATTTGATTTTATATGTGACTAATAATTTATTGATCAAGTGCCTCACGATTCACAAAAAATTCAATGTGATTATGGCACACCTCCAAATCTACTGGCGTGTCGCCACCGTATTCTCCATCAAGATTGAGCATAAAAGGCTCTTCATGATCCAAAGTTTCAATTCGGAGTTTACTCGTTTTAAGGTATTCAACATTGATATCTGAAACGTGTTGGCCTCCGTTCATGGCCTGAACTAGCAGACTCAACATATCTAGTATTTTATCCGTCTTTACTAGAATAAGCGTGAAATTGCCGTCATCCAGTTTGGTATCAGGTGCAAATTGCTCAAATCCACCAATAGAATTGGTCAAGGCAACAAAGACAAGAGAAACTTCTCCTGTAAAAATTCCCCAATCATGGTAAATACGAACAGGACGGGCTTTGGATTTTGGAAACATCTCGAAGCCTTTAGCAACGTAGGCCAGATAACCCAAACGCGTCTTTAGTTCACTCGGAACGCTAAAAGTTAACTCCGTAAGAGTTCCTGCCGCAGCAATATTGATGAAATACTTATCACCATAAGCACGACCAATATCAATTTGCTTGGTTTCATTTTTAGCAATGATTTTCGCTGCAGCAACTGGATCTCCCATAGGTATTTTCAATGCTCTTGCATAGTCATTGGTAGTTCCAGTAGGAATGATGGCTATCTTTGGACGATGTTCCAGAGGTGCAATTCCATTAACCACTTCATTGATAGTACCATCGCCACCAGCTACCAAAACCAAATCAAATCCAGCTTTTGCAGCTCTTTCTGCTTCTTTCTGGGCTGATAAGTGTTCAGTTTTGGTCTGAAAAGCACTTGTTTCATAGCCTATGCTCTCTAACACTTCTAGAACTTCTGCGATATTTTGCTTGATAATTTCCTGGCCTGAGGTCGGATTATAAATGAGACGTGCGCGTTTTTTTACTTCTTTCATAGCTTACAAACTCTCAAGCCAAGCTTCATCACGAATCTCTATTCCCAGTTCTTGTGCTTTTTGGAGCTTGCTTCCTGCATCTGCTCCTGCTACAACAAGGTCTGTTTTTTTCGACACACTACCAGTAACCTTGGCTCCTAGACTTTCTAATTTATTTTTAGCTTCTGAGCGATTCAAACGCTCTAGCTTTCCTGTCAATACGACAGTTAGACCAGACAAGGCTGCATTTGCTGCAACTGTCTGTCCTATGTAGTCTAGATTAACACCTGATTCTTTCAATTCCCTTAAAAGGATTTCAGAACCCTCTGTAGCAAAATAGGTCTGAAGGCTTTGGGCAATGACACTTCCCAGACTTTCGATACTTGCAATTTCTTCAGGATTGGCTTGTGCTAGCGATTCGATTGAGTGGAAGTTTTGTAAAAGCAACTGACTTGCCTTACTTCCTACATGACGAATCCCCAAACCAAACAAAAGTTTTTCAGCAGAATTTTCTTTGGATGCTTGAATAGCCTGGTAGAGCTTTTGAGCAGATTTTTCCTTAATACCATCTAGCAAGAGCAAATCTTCCACAGTCAAATGATAAATATCTGCAACATCCTTAACCAAATCGGCAGCAAATAGTTTCTCAACGATCGATGGACCAAGGCCAGAGATATTCATGGCATCACGCGATGCGAAGTGCGTCAAGCCTTCCTTGATCTGAGCAGAACAACGTGGATTGATACAACGAAGGGCAACCTCATCTTCAAAATGCAAAAGATTACTGTCACAACTTGGACAGTTTGTTGGAATATCTAGTCTTTCCTCTGACACTCGCTTGGATTCTACCACTCGTAGAACAGCAGGAATGATATCACCTGCTTTGTACACAATGACAGTATCATCCTTACGAATATCCTTTTCAGCGATATAGTCGACATTATGAAGGGTTGCACGACTTACAGTTGTACCTGCAAGTTGTACTGGAGTAAGATTAGCAGTCGGAGTCACAACTCCTGTACGGCCAACAGTCCAGTCAACAGAAAGAAGTTTCGCTTCTTTTTCTTCTGCTGGGAATTTATAAGCGACTGCCCACTTAGGTGCTTTGACTGTAAATCCTAGTTGCTCCTGACCAGCTAGATCATTGACCTTAATCACAACTCCATCGATATCATAAGGCAACCTATCTCTTTCTTGACCAATTTCTTGAATAAACGCCCAAACCTCATCCATACTATGAGCTAATAGACGTCTTTGATTAACCACAAAGCCTAATTGTTCCAAATGTTTCAAAACCTTCTCTTGACTATCCCGAGTTGAAGGACTAGCTTCTTGGTAAAGGAAAGTCGCCAAATTTCGTTTTGAGACTACTGACGTATCTAACTGACGAAGGGTTCCTGCAGCAGCATTTCGCGGATTGGCAAATTCCGGCTCCCCATTTTCTTGACGAGATTGATTGACCTGGTCAAAAGAAGCTCTCGGCATATAACATTCACCACGAACTGTAATATCTAATTTTTCTGGTAATGATAAAGGAATGTCTTTCACTCGTTTAAGATTTTCAGTGATGTTTTCCCCGATGGAACCATCACCACGAGTTGCCCCAGTAACAAAAATTCCCTGCTCATAAGTCAAGGAAATCGATAAACCATCAATCTTCAACTCACAAATATAAGTGACATTATCCAATTCTTTACGAACACGCGCATCAAAAGCGTCGAGTTCTTCACGTGAAAAAGCATCCTGCAAACTATAAAGAGGATACTGATGACTATATTTCTCAAACCCATCAAGAATCTTTCCACCAACACGATGTGTCGGACTTTCTGGTAAAACTTGGTCAGGATGAGCTTTTTCTAACTCTACCAATTCACGATAAAGACGGTCATACTCACTATCAGATACAGATGGATTATCACTTGTATAATACTCTGTCGCATAGCGATTGAGCAGTTCAACGAGCTCTTTCATTCTTTCATTCATAGAACCATTTTACCATAAAAAGGACTCTATAAACAATACTCAAGCTCTAAAAAAGAAAATGAGAAGGATATTTCTATCGCTTCTCATTTATTTTTATTTTTTACGATTCAAAATAGCATTCAAGACGATGGCTACTGTACTTGCAATGACAATACCATTTGAGAAGAACATTTGTAATTCAGTCGGTAAAGTATTAAAGAGATTGCTTCCGTTTAATCCCACCCCAGCAGAGATAGAAACCGCTGCAATGAGGAAGTTGTGTTCATTGTGTTCGAAGTCTACACGCGCCAAGATTTGCATCCCTTGGAGAGACACGAAACCGAACATGACGAGCATTGCTCCACCAAGAACAGGGCTAGGAATAATCTGAGCCAAGGCACCAAACTTAGGCAAGAGACCGAGCAAGATAAGGAAACCAGCTGCGTAATAGATTGGCAAACGAGTACGAATACCTGAAAGTTTCACCAAGCCTACGTTTTGTGAAAATCCTGTATAAGGGAAGGTATTGAAAAGTCCACCAAGTAAGACAGCAAGACCTTCAGCGCGATAACCATTGCGGAGACGAGTGCTATCGATTGGATCTTTAGTAATATCAGAAAGGGCAAGATAAACACCAGTTGATTCTACCATAGATACAGTAGCGATGATACACATCATTACAATAGAAGAAATCTCAAATTGTGGAGCACCGAAGTAGAATGGAGTTGGGATATGAACTAGTGGAGCTTCTGCTACTGGAGAGAAGTCAACCAAGCCCATAGTAGCAGCAATAATGGTACCTGCAATCAAACCGATCAAAATGGAAATAGATTTGATAAATCCTTTGGTAAAGATATTAACCAAAAGAATAATGAGAACTGTAATCATTGCCAAAGCTAAACTTTGTCCAGTAGGTTTTTCAACGTTATTTCCCATATTTCCGATGGCAACTGGAATCAAGGTCAATCCGATAGTTGTGATAACAGAACCGGTTACGATAGCAGGGAAAAGATTGGCAACCTTAGAGAAGATACCAGAAATCAGGATAACATAAATCCCTGAAGCAATCAAAGCTCCAAACATAGCACCACTACCATGACTCTGACCGATCATGATAAGAGGAGCAACAGACTGGAAGGCTACCCCAAGAACAATAGGCAAACCAACACCAAAATGTTTATTGAGTTGCAATTGTAAGAGAGTTGCAACCCCACACATAAAGATATCTGTTGAGATAAGATAGGTCAACTGTTGAGCTGAATACCCTAAAGCACTTGCAATCATGATTGGTACCAGGATTGAACCTGAGTACATGGCTAGCAAGTGTTGCAAACCAAGAACGGCTGCCTGTGAGTGGTTTTCCTGTTGTTTCATTAGATATCTGCCTCCTTAAAGATAACTTTTCCATTTTCAAAACGCTCTAATCGCGCGAGTGATACTACTTGATGACCTGATTTTTCTAGCAGTTCACGACCATCTTGGAAGGATTTTTCAATCACAATTCCGATAGCTTCAACTGTAGCACCAGCCTGTTCAATGATCTGAATCAAACCTTTAGCTGCTTGACCATTAGCCAAAAAATCATCAATAATCAATACTTTATCTTGAGGAGATAAGAACTTACCTGCAATAGATACGGTACTAGTTACTTGTTTAGTGAAAGAATAAACCTCAGCAGTCAAAATTCCTTCATTCATCGTAATATTTTTTGCCTTCTTAGCAAAAATCATAGGTACATCTAACTGTTCAGCCACATAAAGGGCTGGGGCAATTCCTGACGCTTCAATGGTCACGACTTTGGTAATACCAGCATTTTTAAAATGCTCTGCAAAGGTACGACCAACCTCGCGCATCAAGGAATAATCAACTTGGTGGGTCAAGAAGGAATCCACCTTAAGAATATTCTCACCAAGGACGTTTCCGTCCTTTAAAATTCGTTCTTCTAATAATTTCACAATAACCTCCGAAATAAAAAGAGACTTACCAAGTAAGCCTCTAGGAAACAAAGAAATAGATTTAACACCTATCCTTTTATCTCTGCAGCTTACTCATTGTTAGGTATTTACGGTACCTTGTAGAAACGCCACGCCAATTCGTGGCATAAATAAGTAATAGTAATATTAGTGAGCGTCACCATTCCAGATAGAGTTTTTCACAATGACATAGTCAACGTGACGAAGATCAGCTACCTTTCGACCTCCAGCATAAGAAATCGAACTTTGCAAATCTTGTTCCATCTCTGTTAAGGTATCTTGCAAATGTCCTTTGGCAGGAAGAAGAATTTTCTTACCTTCGACATTCTTATAAGCACCTTTTTGGTATTCTGAGGCTGAACCATAGTATTCTTTAAATTGTTTACCATCAACTTCAACTGTTTTACCAGGACTTTCGATATGCCCTGCAAACAGTGAACCAATCATGACCATGCTCGCACCAAAGCGGATTGACTTGGCAATATCACCATGTGTACGGATACCACCATCGGCAATAATCGGTTTACGCGCAGCTTTAGCACACCAGCGAAGGGCTGCTAACTGCCAACCACCAGTACCAAAACCAGTTTTTACCTTAGTAATACATACCTTACCTGGACCGATTCCGACCTTAGTAGCATCTGCACCAGCATTTTCAAGTTCACGCACGGCTTCTGGAGTACCAACATTACCAGCGATGACAAAAGTATCAGGTAATTCTTTCTTGATGTGCTGAATCATTGAAATCACGCTGTCTGCATGACCATGAGCAATATCAATGGTGATGTACTCTGGTGCATCAGCCTTTAATTGACTCACAAAATCATACTCGTAGTCTTTAACACCTACCGAGATTGAAGCAATCAAGCCCTGATCGTGCATACGTTTGACAAAAGGAATGCGTCCTTCTTCATCAAAACGATGCATAATATAGAAATATCCACCCTTAGCAAGTTGTTCAGCAACATTTTCATCTAGGATTGTTTGCATATTGGAAGGAACAACTGGTAATTTAAAGGTATGCTTCCCTAAAGTTACCTGCGTGTCAGCCTCTGCACGACTTTTAAGAACACACTTGTTAGGGATTAGCTGAATATCTTCATAGTCAAAGATCGGAAATTCGTTTAACATATTTCTCTCATTTCTCTTGTTTAGACCTTCCTAAAGTTAGGAATAGCCTCGTCTTTTCCAGACAATTACTCTAACAAGTTTACAATAATGTCCGTGTTTTGTCAATTGTAATGACCGAAAACAAATAATGTTCGTGTTTATAATTCTTGATTTAGATAATAAGTAGACATTTAGATACCTTATGTCTGAAATTTCACTGCCTTAATGATACCTTCTATAAAATGTTTTTGAAGATTAAAAAAAGCCCAGCGTAGAGGCTTTCTCACCTCTTAACACTAGACTTATTTCTTATTTTAATAATACTCACCTTGACGATAATCCCATGAGTTAAAGGTATCTGACAGGTGCATCATGATTTTATCAATGTCAAGCCCTTTACGAATCACAACTGGTGCCGGAGAAGTTGAACGTGCTCCACCTTGTTCTGGAATGAGTTTGCCGTCTTTATCGACCATAGACACCATCACGCCCTGTTCATAGCGTGTTTCAACTGTTTTATCTGGCTGGATAGATGCAACATAGTCGTCTGCTTCAATAACAAGATCCACTGCTCCTTCGATACGTTCACCGATTCCTTCAATCTTACCTCGATTTCCTTTTCCTGAAGGGTTTGCAGATGAAGCATATACCATTTTGCCTTCTTCCCAAAGTTTGGCAGCTAATTGTTCACCAGCTTTCCCAAACTTGATAACAAAACAGCTAGTTCCACGCACATCGGTCATGAGTTCTTCACGACCATCACCGTAAGCTTTCAATTTTTCAAAGGCTTCTGGTTTCCATGGAAGGATACAACCAAGAAGAATGTCTTCATCCCAATGTTTTTGATAGAAGGCTTCGATTTCAGGATTTAGCTGCGCTAAAGCGCGAAGCTCATCCATGCTACCACAGAGAACTACTCCTGGTTTATTACGATTACGTTCTTTGGCTTCAAACTTGCGCTCAAGTCCTGCCTTGTCGCTAGTCATGATGATGTAACCAACTTTTGTAGGGCAAACGATACATCCGCCCTCACCTTTTAAGATTTCATAGCCTTCTTGTGAAAGTGTTCCGTTCCATTGAATGTGTTTTGTCATAGTTCTATTTCCTTTTCTATATTTATTCTAATCCTGCCAATAGGCTGGGCGTTGTTTTTCATATGCAGCAATCAAGTCTTCATACTGCAAGGTAATACCGATATCATCCAAACCATTTAAGAGCTTGTGTTTCCATTCGCTATCGATTTCAAAGGAGAATTCTCCAATAGGTGAGATGATTTTTTGTTGTTCCAAGTCAACCGTCACTTGGTCAGTTGGTTGGAGCTGGGCGAGTTTTTCTCTAACTTCCCTAGGTTGAATAATAGGCAACATACCATTATTGAGTTCATTATTGTAATGAATATCTCCAAAAGATCCTGCAATCACGACCTTAAAACCGTAGTCTGCTAGTGCCCATGCTGCGTGCTCTCTAGAAGATCCAGCCCCAAAGTTATCCCCTGAGATGAGGATAGTCGCCTTGCGATATTCAGGTCGGTTAAAGACAAAGTCTGGGTCCTCAGTATACCGATCATCCAGATAACGCCAAGCATACATGAGGTACTTACCAAATCCTTTCTTATCAATTAACTTGAGAAACTGCTTGGGTAGGATTTGGTCGGTATCAATATTATCATTCATAAGAGGAACCGTTGTTCCTGTATAAACTGTAAATTTTTCCATATCCTCTCCTTACTGGGCTTCAGGCATTTTCCGAACATCTACGAAACGTCCCTCGATAGCTGCCGCAGCTGCCATTGCTGGACTACAAAGATGGGTCTTCGCTCCAAATCCCTGTCTATCTTCAAAGTTACGATTGCTAGTTGAGGCGCAGTGAACACCATCTGGTACCTTGTCAGGATTCATTCCTAGGCACATGGAGCAACCTGGGTCTCTCCACTCAAAGCCTGCATCTTGGAAAACCTTATCCAAGCCCAACTTTTCAGCAGCTCGCTTGACTGGTCGAGAACCAGGTACCACGATTGCTGTCAGGTTGGGAGCAATTTTCTTCCCTTCGACAAATCGCGCTGCCAGTTGCAAATCGCTAAGTCGAGCATTGGTACAAGAACCAATAAAGACATAGCCTAGTTGGATATCTGCTGGTTTCTGACCTGGTTGTAAATCCATGTAATGATAAGCACGTTCATCATTCATATCCTTTATTTCTGGGAAGCTACTATCAAAGTCAACACCCATAGCTGGATTGGTGCCCCAGGTCACCATAGGAGCCAATTCTGAAACATCCATACGGATAACCTTGTCATAGACGGCATCGTTATCACTAACCAGCCTTTTCCAGTCAGCAACTGCTGCGTCAAAATCCTTTGGAACACACTCGCGCCCCTTAAGATAGTCATAGGTGGTTTGGTCTGGATTCATAATTCCCATCTTGGATCCAAACTCGATAGACATATTGCAGATGGTCATTCGCTCTTCCATGCTCAAAGCATCAATAGCCTGACCTCGATACTCCACCACGTAGCCAACACCACAAGCAACACCGTACTTAGCAATCAAGGCTAAAATGAAATCCTTGGAATAGACTCCTTTTTGAGGAACTCCTGTGAATTCCACCAACATTTTCTTGGGTTTGACCTGCCAAATGGTTTGAGTTGCAAAGACATGTTCAACCTCACTAGTTCCAATTCCAAATGCAATCGCTCCAAAGGCTCCATGGGTTGCTGTATGGCTATCACCACAGACGATGAATTTTCCTGGTTGTGTTCGTCCTGTTTCTGGACCAACCATGTGAACGATGCCCTGTTTTTCAGAACCATGGGCCGCATGTTCAATCCCGAATTCCTCAACATTTTCTGCCAACTTATCAATTTGAGCCTTGGATATCACATCTCGAATATCGTAGATATTAACTGTCGGTACATTGTGGTCAAAGGTCCCAAATGTCAAGTCTGGTCGTCTCAATCTGCGTCCTGCGTCTCGCAATCCTTGAAAAGCCTGAGGACTGGTCACCTCGTGAATATAGTGTTGATCCACATACATAAGCTGAGGTTGTCCCTCTTCTCCTGTGATCACATGGAGGTCCCATAATTTATCAATAATTGATTTTCCTGCCATTCATTACCTCCATACAAAATATAAAGCTACTAACGTGGTCACCATTCCTAGAAACCAAACTGTTTTAAAATACCATTTTCTAGTCTTGTGATGAAAAGTGAGTCCTGCCAACCAGGCCCCAAAACCACCACAAAAAAATGCAAATGATAATAAATATTTTTCTGGGATTCGCCAATCACCTCTTTTGGCTTTAGATTTATCAATGCCATATATCAAGAAAATGATGAGATTCCAAATCAGGAGGGCAAAAGTAATTCCTTCGTTTAGTTTCATAGTCTTGCGATAATGGCTTCTGTCATTTCCTTAGTCGAAGCCTGTCCTCCTATATCTCTTGTTAAAATTCCAGCAGCTAAAGTTTCTTCTACAACATGTTCGATACGCTGCGCATCCTCATAACGTCCAAAGCTATCTCGCAACATCATAGCGACTGATAAAATCATGGAAATAGGATTGGCAATGCCTTGTCCAGCAATATCAGGTGCTGAACCGTGAATCGGTTCATAAAGACTCGGACCATCTTCAGAGTGGCTGGCTGATGGCATAACCCCGAGTGTACCAGATAGAACGCTTGATTCATCAGATAAGATATCTCCGAAAAGATTCTCTGTCACGATAACATCAAACTTAGCTGGATTTGTAATCATGAGCATGGCAGCTGAGTCGACCAACTGGTGTTCCAAAGTTACATCTGGAAAATCTTTTGCGACTTCATCAGCAACTCTCCGCCATAGTTTTGATGTTGCCAAAACATTTTGCTTATCGATACTGGTAACAACTTTTCTCCGACTTCTTGCAATTTCAAATGCCTTACGAATAATTCGTTCTACTTCCTCATAACTATAATCGTTGATATCACGCGCTTTTTTTTCTTCAAGAATATGATCACCAAAGTAAATTCCTCCTGTCAACTCACGTACTACTACAAAGTCAACACCAGTTATTCGTTCTGGCTTCAGAGGTGACAAATGCTTGAGACTCTCAAAGATTTTAACCGGACGAATATTGGCATAGAGATTAAGTTCCTTTCGAAGGGCCAGAAGCCCTTGTTCGGGTCGAACTGGAGCATCATCATACTGAGGACTACCGATTGCAGCGAGTAGAATAGCATCCGCTTCTCTAGAAGCCTTGAGCGTTTCGTCTGGCAAGGGATGTCCTGCAGCATCAATACCAGCCCCTCCAAAAGGTCGTCTGTCTATCTCGTAGTCAAAGCCTGTTTTTTCAGATATAGATGCTAGAACTTCTAAACCAGCTTCCATGATTTCTGGGCCGATACCATCACCTGCTAGGGCCACTATTTTCTTTGTCATAGCTTTCTCCTTTATACGGTAGGCATGTCGCGATAGGAAACTGTTGTTCCCATCTCACCAGTATTCTCTTTTTGAACAAAGGTATTGGCATTAATGTAGGCAATAGCCGAAGCCTTCAACACATCGAAATCAAGTCCAGCTGCGTTAAAGATAGTCTCTGTATCTCTGTTTTCAACAGTTACCAATACACGTGCCTGGGCATCAATCCCATCAGTTACCGCATCAATCGTATAGGATACCAAGCGAACAGATTGATTAAAGAATTTATCAATAGCGTTGAAAATAGCTTCAACAGAACCTTGACCTGTCGCATTAAATTCAACTTTCTCACCATCAAAATTAGCTAATCTAACTGTCGCTTCAATATCATTTTCAGAATGGGTTTGAAGTTGCAAGTCATCAAAGTGGAAGCCTTCTGGATTTTCAACCATGGTACCAGCTACCAGAGCTCGAATATCAGCATCTGTGATTTCTTGCTTTTTATCTGCCAAGGCCTTGAACTTAGCAAAGAGTGGCTTGATATCTTCGTCTGTAAAGTCTAGGGCTAGCTCTCTCAGTTTTTCAACAAAGGCATGGCGACCAGACAATTTACCAAGCGGAAGACTATTGCTCTTGGCACCAACCAATTCAGGTGTAATGATTTCATAAGTGAGAGGATTTTTAAGAACACCGTCTTGGTGAATACCTGATTCGTGAGAGAAGGCATTTCCTCCAACAACCGCCTTGTTTTTTGGAACTGGAATTCCTGAGAAGCGAGAGACCATTTCGGACGTATTAATTGTTTCATTTAGGACGATACTTGTCTCTGCTTGGTAATAATCTTGGCGAATATTGAGGGCCACCGCTATTTCTTCTAAAGCAGCATTCCCAGCTCGTTCTCCAATACCGTTAATGGTTCCTTCAACACGCCCCGCACCATTCTTAACAGCAGCAAGGCTATTTGCAACTGCCATTCCAAGGTCATCGTGACAGTGAGGTGAATAGATAATCTGACGGTCGGTTTTAACATTATCAATCAGATACTTGAAGATATTCCCATATTCCTCTGGTGTGGTAAAACCAACCGTGTCAGGAATATTGATATAGGTTGCACCTGCGTCTACCGCTGTTTGAACGACTTGTAAGAGGAAATCCAGCTCAGTTCTAGTCGCATCTTCAGGAGAGAATTCTACCACTTCAAATTTACTACATGCATAGGAAACATGCTCTTTAATAGCTTCCAATATTTCCTCTTTGCTTTTATTCAACTTAAATTCACGATGAATAGGACTAGTAGCGATAAAAACATGGATTTGTGGATACTTAGCTTCCTTCAGTGCTTCATAACAAGCGTCAATGTCTGATTTAACAGAGCGAGCTAAACCAGTCACCGCTGTTTTCTTCAAGACTTTTGCGATTTCCTGAACTGCAGTAAATGAGTCTGGACTAGCTGCTGGAAAACCAGCTTCAATTGCCGAAATTCCCCATTTTTCCAGTTGTCTTGCAATGGCAATCTTTTCCTTGATCGAAAAATTAACACCTGGTGTCTGCTCACCATCTCGAAGGCTAGTATCTAGAAATTCAACTGTTCTCATAAGATTTCCCCTTTTCTAAATTCGGTTTTAAAAAAACATCTCGCTCGGAGTTCCAAGCGAGATGTTGATTTACTCCCGCTTGGTAAGCCAAACAGGACTAATGCTTTTGCACTAGTCCGAGTACCTCAACAACAAAGCAAATTGATTAAACTTAGCTGTTTTCATGTTTGACTTTCTCCTTCGTTTGATATCTTGTTTAGTATTTTAGCATAGGAAAAAACACATGTCAAGAAAAAATCCAATATTTTCTGAAAATTTCTTCAGTAAAGAATATTTTGCTAATTGAAAGTATTTGAAAAATCAAGTAAATCTAATTACTTTTTCAAGGTCAAGTTCCAACTTTTTTCGATCAATTCTAGCAGCTCTTCATCTGATAAACTGTCATCAAGTGGCACACTTATCCAATAGCGCTTGTTCATATGAAAGGCTGGATAAATCCCTTTTTTTACCAACAAATCAGATACTTGATCATGTTTGAGATTGACTGCTTCCACTAGTCCTTCTCTGCCCTTTTCAAGCTTATCCCAAGAGATTTTCATCAAAACAGCATACCACTTTTGATTGCCCTCATGGCGCAAAACAGCTGTATCAGGGGATTTCTCCCATAGATATTCCAATTGATTTCCATACTTTTCTTGAACGAGTGCCATGATTCTCTTGGTCTGAGGACAGAGAAATCCCTGCACGTCAAAACAGGCCTTTCGAATGTCATAAAGAACTTCTAAACAAGCCTCTCGAACAGTTCCAACAAACGTACCTCTCATACTGGTCATATGAACTTGAGGATAAAGATCGCCAGTTTCTTGGTCATAAACTTGAAAACTTAAGTCTCCATCCTCAACTGTAACCATCATGAGAAAATCTCCGTGCAAGATAGTCGAACTATGGTTCCATACGCCTTGATTTTCTACAAATCCATACTCTTTAGCCTTTTTACTATTAAACTGATAAGCTTTAAAAATTTCAAACATAAGCGAAAACTACTACCAAAAGCTAGCAGTTCCTTTCTATTTATTAAAAGACGACCTTAGTTCCATGTAATTGTGTCACACCCAGTTGGTCAATAAAGGTTTGACGGTTATCCATGTCAATCCCTCCACCAGGTAAAATTTCAATTTTTCCTGCAGCGTGTTCTAGAATTCTATGATAATGAGCAAATCGTTTCTCTAACGAATCTCCAGATACACCAGCTCTCGTCAAGATACGTGTCACTCCAGCTTGACTAAGCCAATCAATAGCTTCAAGTTGATCTTGGTCACTTAAGTCATCAAAAGCCATATGGAAGACAATCTCCATATCTTTAGATGCAGCGATCAACTTTTCAAGGTTGGCCATATCCAATTTCTTATCTGCTGTTAAAGCACCGAAGACGACCCCTTGGCTACCTGCCTGAGCAGTTAGACGAATATCCTCGAGCATAATAGAAATCTCGAGGTCATTGTAAACAAAGTCGCCACCACGTGGACGAATCATAGTCATAATAGTCGTATCGTAGTTAGTTGCCAGCTCAACAGCTGCCTTAGTTACTCCATAACTTGGTGTCGTTCCACCAACAGCTAAATTATCACAGAGCTCAATACGGCGAGCTCCAGCCTGCATAGCCTTTTCAAGCAAGGTTACATTTTCAGCACAAAATTCGTAAATCATTTGATTCTCCTTGAAGATTACTTTAAATTTATTATATCATATTATTTCGAATATGTTTTTGTTTTTATCAAGGAAAATCGTTACTTATTAAAGCTATTCTTTATCAGGAATCACCTTGAAAAGATAGTAGGTGATAAAGATGGTTAAACATCCCAGACCGATTTTTACTGGCAAAAGCGGAGCGAAATAAATGGAAATTCCCATTAAGATATAAATCGATACAATAATTTTTTTCTTACGTTCACGCGCAATAGACTTGGTCTCACGAAAGTCCGCCACGTAAGTCTGATAAAGTTTGGTATGATAAAGCCAATCTTCAAAACGCTTGGAACTTCTGGAAAAACAAGCAATAGACAACAAAAGAAAAGGAGTCGTGGGCAACAAGGGCAAGACAACTCCAACAATAGCCAGAGCTAATGACAGAAATCCAATAATCAGATAGATAATACGCATAACTTCTCCTAGTTAATACTCTTCGAAAATCTCTTCAAACCACGTCAGCGTCGCCTTACCGTATATATGTTACTGACTTCGTCAGTTCTATCTACAACCTCAAAGCAGTGCTTTGAGCAACCTGCGGCTAGCTTCCTAGTTTGCTCTTTGATTTTCATTGAGTATAAAATAATCTTCTTCTAGTTTCGCATACAATGATGAATTTTGTCAAGCACTAATCAAAAGAGCCTGAAATTTACTTTCAGGACTCATTTTTTTATTTGATTTTTTCTTCTTCGTAATCACCATTGCTACAAACGATCTGCTTACCGCCACCACGGACTTTTTTCTCCATGAGGAAGTTGCCACATTTTGGACAATCTCGTCCAACAGGCTTGTCCCAAGAAGTGAACTCACACTCTGGATAGCGATTGCAACCATAAAAGATACGATTACGCTTAGTTTTTCGTTCAATAATCTTACCTTGATGACAGCTTGGACACTCAACACCAATCTCTTTCACGATAGCTTGTGTATGACGGCAATCTGGGAAATTGCTACAAGCATAGAACTTACCAAAACGACCAAGTTTAATGACCATCGGACTGCCACACTCTTCACAATCAAATCCTGCTGGCTCATCCTTGATTTGGATTTTTTCCATTTCCTCTTCGGCTTTGGCAACCTCTTTAGAGAAGGGTTTGTAAAATTCATCAATGACTCGTTGCCACTGCTCTTTTCCAACTTCGACATCATCCAGTTTACCTTCCATTTCAGCTGTAAAGGTTACATTGACGATATCTGGGAAGTATTCAACAATCAGTTTATTGACAATTTCTCCCAATTCTGTCGGTTCAAAACGCTTGGCTGCCAAACGCACATAATAACGCTTTTGAATGGTTTCAATAGTGGGTGCATAAGTTGATGGACGTCCAACACCATTTTCTTCCAAGGTCTTAATCAGTGTTGCTTCCGAATATCGAGCTGGTGGTTGAGTGAAGTGCTGCTCAGGTTTACTATTGACCTGCTTGACGACATCACCAACTGCCATATCCGGCAACATCTTATTCTTATCTGAATCATTGTAAATAGCCAAGTAACCATCAAATTTAACCTGACTACCATTCGCTGCAAATTGAACTCCATTTTGAGAGAGCTTCACAGCCATGGTATCAAAGATAGCACCCGTCATCTGACTCGCTACAAAGCGATTCCAGATAAGGGTATAAAGCTTAAGTTGGTCTTTATCCAAATACTTAGCAATTTTTTCTGGCGTGTTAAAGACACTTGATGGGCGGATAGCCTCATGGGCATCCTGTGCACCAGTCGCATTCTTTACCTTGCTGCCATGCTTAGAATACTTACTGCCAAAACGTTCGTTAATGTAGTTTGCAGCTTCATTTTGAGCAACTGGACTGATACGAGTCGAGTCTGTACGCATATAGGTGATCAAACCTTGGACGCCCGTACCAATATTAATCCCTTCATAGAGTTGCTGGGCAACCATCATGGTCTTTCGAGTACGGAAATTAATTTTATTAGCTGCATCCATCTGCATAGTTGAGGTAGTATAAGGGAGTGGAGCGTTTCGTTTGCGTTCTTTTTTATCCACCTGATCCACTCTAAAGTCTTTGCTGGTCAGGTGAGACAAGACTTCTTTGACCTCTTCATTGGTAGCCAATTTCATCTTCTTGCCATTCATTCCATAGAAGGATGCTTGGAATTGCTTAGTGCCCTTTTTGAAGACTCCATCAATAGTCCAATATTCTTCTGGTTGAAAAGCATTGATCTCATTTTCACGGTCAATGATTAACTTGAGCGCAACAGACTGAACACGGCCAGCTGACAAGCCCTTCTTGACCTTTTTCCATAAAATTGGTGAAATAGAATAACCTACCAAGCGGTCCAAGACACGACGGGCTTGTTGGGCATCCACCAAATCCATATCAATCTTACGAGGTTCTTTAAAGGCATTTTTTACCGCATCCTTGGTAATCTCGTTGAAAACAACACGGTTAGCATCATTTTCATCTAGATTAAGAATATGAGCTAAATGCCAAGAAATTGCTTCTCCTTCGCGGTCCGGGTCACTTGCGAGAAAGACTTTATTGGCTTTTTTCGCTTCTTTTTTCAAGTCATTGATCAGAGGACCTTTCCCACGAATATTGATATATTGGGGTTCATAATTATTTTCTACATCGACTGACATACTGGATTTTTTCAAATCACGAATATGACCAACACTGGCTAAAACCTTATAATTTCTACCCAGGTATTTTTCAATCGTTTTAGCCTTTGCAGGCGACTCCACGATTACTAGATTTTTTTTAACTGTTGATTTTTTTTTCTTTGTTGCCGTAGCCACAGTATCACACCTTTTCAAAGTAATAAACTTTATAAAGTGTAAACCATTTTTAAAAACCTGTCAAGACTTAACTCCTATATATAGAAGAAAAGTTTAAACAATAAAGCCTTACTAGTTCTTAAAATTCAAATTCTGCTAGCACATCCTGACCACTTGAAACAAGTTTTGCACCTTCTTGAACCAAGTGATGACAACCATCTGAACGACCATCTAAAATGCTACCTGGAATAGCAAAGACATCTCTTCCTTCTTCCATAGCTCGCTCACAGGTAATCAAACTACCCGATCTCATCTTTGCCTCAGCAACGATAACACCCATACATAGGCCAGCAATAATTCGATTTCGTGCTGGAAAGTGATATTTCAAGGGTTCTTCACCCGATCCATATTCACTCAGTAGCAAATGATATTCACCGATGTAGTCCTGCAGTCGTTTATTAGAACGTGGATAGTAAACATCCAAGCCAGTCCCAATGACTGCAATGGTTTTTCCACCACCTTGAAGAATTGACATATGCGCTGCAGTATCAATCCCTCTAGCAAGCCCACTCACAATCACCAGCTCATTCTCCAGTTCTTCAATAACCTTACGGACCGATTTTGTTCCTGTTTGACTACAAGAGCGACTGCCTACAACCGCAATCTTAGGCAATTTTAAGAGATTTAAATCGCCCTTATAAAATAACAATACTGGAGCATCATAGATTTCACTGAGAGCAAAGGGATAGACATCGTCTAGGATGGAAAAAGAGGGAAATTTTTCAAAGTCACTTCTTAATCTCTCCATACTTTCGAAGGTGAGTTTATGATAACGTTCCATAAAAACCACTGGGTTTCGACACTCTGATGCTTCTGCTATCGTTTCTAGGGTTAATTCTTGATCATAGATTTCTCCATATTGAAGTACCTTTAAAACCTGTTGATTACTCAGACCTGCTTGTTTCAACTTATAAATCTCAAAATTATCAATCTTAATTTTCATGATAGACTCCTTGTTTTTCTCTCTATCTATTTATTCGTAGAAAAAGAAAAAAACTTCCCAACAATTTTACTTGTTTAGGAAGTTTTTTTATATTAGTTATCTTAGTAATCAGGACGAAGGACTCCAGTGACAGTTGCCTTAGTTGCTTCGTAATCCCCATCAATAACAACCTTGATAATGCGTTTAGCATCCTCTTCAGGCGCAGGAACCAAAGGTAGACGAGTTGGCCCAGCTTCGAATCCCATATAGTTGAGTACCGCCTTAACAGGTGCTGGACTTGGGTAAGAGAAGAGAGCATTGACTTTAGGAATAAATTTACGTTGAATAGCTGCCGCTTTCTTCATATCACTTTCTTCGATTGCAGTAAACATTTCATGCATCTCATCTCCATTTGTATGGGAAGCAACAGAGATAACTCCGTCTGCACCAAGGTTCATAGCATGGAAGGCATCTCCATCTTCACCAGTATAAACCAAAAATTCTTCTGGTTTATGCTCAATCAAGTAAGCCATATTGGCAAGACTGGTACATTCCTTAACACCAATGATATTTGGATGTTCCGCCAAACGAAGTAAGGTATCTGGAGTCATTTCTACAACTACACGACCTGGAATGTTATAGATGATAATGGGTAAATCAGAAGCATCTGCAATAGCTTTAAAGTGTTGATACATACCTTCTTGGGATGGTTTGTTATAGTAAGGAACAATCGCAAGACCAGCCGCAAAACCGCCAAACTCTGCTACCTCTTTGACGAACTCAATAGAGTCACGTGTATCATTAGTACCAACACCAGCGATTAAAGGAACTCGTCCGTTGACAACCTTTTGAACAGCCGCAAACAACTGCAACTCCTCATCGTGAGTTAGAGTCGGACTCTCAGCAGTTGTCCCTGCTAGGAGGATTCCGTCTGTATGATGTGCTAATAAATGTTCAATCAACTTTGGAATGGCATCGAAATTGATAGAGCCATCTTCATGAAAAGGAGTAATAAAGGCTGTGATAATTTTACAATCTTTTAAATCTTGATAAGACATACAAAACACCTTTCTATTTTAAAGAAGGAGTTCAAAAGAACTCCTACACATTATTTCAATTCAAATTTTAATTCAGCTGTTGGGCGAACCAATCCACGTTCGTGAAGTGTTTCTGCGATTTGAACTGAGTTCCAAGCGGCACCTTTAAGAAGGTTATCAGAAACCACCCACATATGAATACCTTTTTCTGCATCCAAATCTTTACGGATACGTCCAACGAAAGTATCACGTGAACCAACAGCATTAACTGCTTGAGGATAGATTTGGTGAGCAACATCATCTTCAAGAACTGCACCTGGGAATGCAGCAATAGCTGCTTTCACTTCTTCGATTGGTGCTACTTCTTTTGTTTCAATATAGACTGACTCAGAGTGAGCTGACAAAACTGGAATACGTACACATGTTGCTGATACGGCAATGCTATCGTCTTCCATGATTTTCTTAGTTTCATTGGTCATCTTCATCTCTTCATAAGTGTAGTCATTATCAGTGAAGACGTCAATTTGCGGAAGAGCGTTGAAGGCGATTGGATAGTGTTTCTTATCGCCACCTGAAGGCAGGATTTCCGCATGCAAATCACGTGGATTCACACCGTCATTCAAGACTTCACGAAGCTCACGTTGGGTTTCAAGAATTGCTCCCATACCAGCACCTGAAACTGCTTGATAAGTTGAAACGATAATACGGTCCAATCCCCATTTTTGACGAACGGGCTCAAGAGCCACCATCATTTGAATTGTTGAACAGTTAGGACAAGAGATAATTCCGTTGTGAGCATCAAGGGCGTGGGCATTCACTTCAGGAACAACCAATGGTACATCTGGATTTTGACGGAAATAAGAAGTGTTATCTACGACGACTGCGCCTGCCTTAACAGCATAAGGTGCATATTTTGCAGAAGTTGATCCACCAGCTGAGAAAAGAGCAATATCAACCCCTTCAAAAGCGTCTTCTGTTGTTTCTTCGATGGTCACATCTTGACCTTTGAATTGCAAAACCTTTCCTGCAGAACGTGCAGACGCAAGGTAACGAATCTTATCGATCGGAAGAGTTGATTCTTCCAACATTTTGATCATTTGAGCACCAACGGCACCTGTAGCGCCGACAACAGCAACTGTGTATCCCATAACAAACCTCTTTCGGAATTTTCTAAAAATTTCTATAATATAAACATTATACTACTTTTTACCAAAATTGAAAAGTCTTTTTCCTATCTATTTTCTGAAATTGACAAGAAAAGGCGGTGGGACAGAAATCGATAGACAGAGTCTCGATTTCGTAGTCCCAGCCCCGCGAGGATGATTAGGAGCTTTTTGGAGTCTAAAAGACGAACAAAAAGTTCAATCAGCTACCGCGTCAAAGTTTGATTGCTAATAAAAAATGAGGTCGGGCTCTTTTGTCCCAACCTCTTCTACTATTCATAAAATTGTTTATAGGGTTTATTAAAGGCTTCTAAGATATCTGATGGAGTCTCTGCATAAGATTTTATCTCTGTCAAATTCCCTTTAACGATAATTCTCTCAACTGCATTAGCATCTTCACAGGTTACCAAGGTAATCTCTTTAATCCCATCACGTTCGTCAATTACATCTACGCGATCAGGAGTTACAATTTTAACCTCTTCAATCTCGTATGTATAGACTTTTTCTTTATCAGTGAGATAAATTTTCATCCCTTTCTCAGCACGAGCAAGAGGAGAAAATAATTTCTTATCTGCATTTTCACCTGCAAAGATACGGTGACTTGCTAGAGAATAATTTCCTTCCCCCATTACTTGATTGGCTTTCATTGTCCCAGCACCATAAAAAAGGTTAACATTATCGAGTCCCTTAAATATTGGTAGATTCATTTCAAGCTCTGGAATGGCAATCCCTCCGATTACCGGAAGTTGCTGGGAATTCCATTGAGCTGATAGGACTGCCTCCGAGGAAAGTGATTTTACAGAGTCAAAATCGAAATTTCCTTCTGTTTCTTTGTTCTCTTCAATCTCTTCCTTGGTCACTTGACTGACCTGATACTTATTAGTGTTCCAAATCATGAACATATCACGAATATTAGCATTGAAGATTAAAGCGATAGATAGCAAGATTAGGAATCCTGCCAGTATGTTAATCAGTAGATTTTTACGTTTATTTTTTTTACTTTGATTCTTTTTTTGAGACATTATGCTTCACTTTCTGTTTCCTGTTCTGCCCCAACTTCTTCTTTTTCTGCTGCTGCAACACTTGTAAAAGTCACAATCTTAGCATCTTGATCTAGACGCATCACTTTTACTCCCATAGTTGAACGTCCCGTTTGTGAAATATTGGCAACATTGGTTCGAATCATGACACCTGTGTCAGTGATAATCATCAGATCTTCGTCCCCTTTTACTGTTAAGAGACCAGCCAGAGGACCATTTTTTTCAGTAACATTGGCTGTTTTCATTCCCTTACCGGCACGCCCTTTTGTTGGATATTCAGTCGCAACTGTGCGCTTACCATATCCTTTTTCAGTAATGATAAGGACTTCATCTTGATCAGTAATCACTCTCGCTCCCACTACAGCATCACCTTCACGAAGATTTACCCCTTTAACACCAGTGGCGATACGACTCATACTACGAACTGAAGACTGATTGAAACGAACTGCATAACCTAATCTGGTTCCGATGATGATATCTGTGTCTTTTTCAGTTAGTAAGACATTAATCAACTCATCCTCATCTTTCAGATTTAAGGCTTTGAGACCATTTTGACGAATGTTGGCAAATTCTTTGACACTGGTTCTTTTGACAATACCTGCGCGAGTTGTAAAGAAGAGGTAAGCATCATCACTACGTTCTGATTCAACATTGATAATGGTTTGAATGCTTTCACCTTCATCCAGTTTCAAAAGATTGACAACTGGCAAACCTTTGGCTGTACGACCGTATTCTGGAATTTCATACCCCTTAAGACGATAAACACGTCCTTTATTGGTGAAGAATAGCAAATGATCGTGAGTGCTGGTTGAAACCAATTCACGCACAAAGTCATCGTCCTTAACTCCAGTTCCTTGAACGCCACGTCCACCACGTTTTTGAGCTGTAAATTCGTCTTGGTCCAAACGTTTGATATAACCTTTATTTGATAGAGTGATGAGGACATCAGACTCTTCAATCAAGTCTTCATCTTCAAGAGTCAAGACTTCACCAACCATCAACTCAGTACGACGTGGATCGCCAAACTTACGTTTGACCTCATCCAATTCTTCCTTGATGATTTGCGCTACACGTTCTGGTTTTGCAAGAATGTCTGCCAAGTCAGCAATCAAAGCAATAAGCTCATCATATTCTGACTGAATCTTGTCACGTTCCAAACCTGTCAAACGACGAAGACGCATATCGAGAATTGCTTGACTTTGACGTTCAGATAACTTGAACTTGCTCATCAATTCAGCTTGGGCTTCTGCATCCGTTTCACTGGCACGGATGATACGAATAACTTCGTCGATGTGGTCCAGAGCAATCAGCAAACCTTCCAAGATATGGGCACGTGCTTCAGCTTTTTCTTTATCAAATTGAGTACGACGAGTCACCACTTCTTTTTGGTGCTCAATATAAGCATCCAAGATTTGACGAAGAGAAAGAATCTTTGGTACACCATTCTGGATAGCCAGCATGTTAAATCCAAAGCTAGTTTGCATTTGAGTCATCTTGAACAAGTTGTTCAAAATAACATTAGCAGATGCATCACGCTTCACCTCAATTACGAAGCGAACTCCCTCACGGTTTGATTCGTCACGAACAGCTGTAATACCTTCGATACGTTTTTCTTGAACCAAACGCACAATATGTTCATGGACTTTGGTCTTATTAACCATGTATGGAAATTCTGTTACAACGATACGTTCGCGACCAGTCTTAGTTTCTTCGATTTCAGTACGAGAACGAAGCACAATCGATCCTTTACCAGTTTCGTAGGCCTTATGAATACCTGATTTCCCCATAACAAGGGCACCAGTTGGAAAATCTGGACCAGGAAGAACTTCCATTAATTCCTTGGTTGTAACTTCTGGATTATCCATGACCAACTTCACTGCATCAATGGTTTCACCCAAGTTATGTGGTGGAATATTGGTCGCCATACCAACAGCGATACCTGTAGCTCCATTGACCAAAAGATTTGGGAAACGAGCTGGCAAAACTAAAGGTTCACGTTCATTGGCATCATAGTTATCTGCAAAATCAACGGTATTTTTATTGATGTCGCGAAGCATCTCAAGAGCAATCTTACTCATACGTGCTTCAGTATAACGCTGAGCTGCGGCACCATCACCATCCATGGAACCAAAGTTCCCATGCCCATCTACAAGCATGTATCGATAACTCCACCATTGCGCCATACGAACCATAGCTTCGTAGATAGATGAGTCACCGTGTGGGTGGTATTTACCCATGACATCCCCTGTAATACGAGCAGATTTCTTATGAGGTTTATCTGGTGTCACACCCAATTCGTTCATACCGTATAGAATACGACGATGAACTGGTTTCAAACCATCTCGAACATCAGGAAGGGCCCGCGATACGATAACACTCATGGCGTAGTCGATAAAGCTGGTCTTCATCTCCTTTGTCAGATTGACATTCACTAAATTTTTATCTTGCATTAACAAATGCCTCATTTCACTATTAGTAACTAGATATATTATACCATAGTTTGTCTCTTATTTCAGTGTTACAGTACGACTAAAACGTTTACATAGCTAAGTGGATGTTATATTCGTGACAAAGCTATTTAAAAGTGATAGAATGAAACTAAACGGGGGAAGCCCTTAAAAAATGAAGGAGATGTTTAGACAAATGACATTAACTAAACAACACAAAAAAGTTATCCTTGTCGGTGATGGTGCCGTAGGTTCATCTTACGCTTTCGCTCTTGTTAACCAAGGAATTGCCCAAGAACTTGGTATCATTGAAATTCCTCAATTACACGAAAAAGCTGTTGGTGACGCTCTTGACCTTAGCCACGCCCTTGCTTTCACTTCACCTAAAAAGATCTATGCTGCTGAATACGCTGACTGTGCGGACGCTGACCTTGTAGTTATCACTGCTGGTGCTCCTCAAAAACCAGGTGAAACTCGTCTTGATCTTGTTGGTAAAAACCTTGCAATCAACAAATCAATCGTAACACAAGTTGTTGAATCAGGATTTAACGGTATCTTCCTTGTAGCTGCTAACCCAGTTGACGTTTTGACATACTCTACATGGAAATTCTCAGGATTCCCTAAAGAACGCGTTATCGGTTCAGGTACTTCTCTTGACTCAGCTCGTTTCCGTCAAGCCCTTGCTGAAAAATTGGATGTAGACGCTCGTTCAGTTCACGCCTACATCATGGGTGAACACGGTGACTCAGAATTTGCCGTTTGGTCACACGCTAACATTGCTGGTGTTAACCTTGAAGAATTCCTTAAGGACACTCAAAATGTTCAAGAAACTGAATTGATCGAATTGTTCGAAGGTGTTCGTGACGCTGCTTACACAATCATCAACAAAAAAGGTGCTACATACTATGGTATCGCCGTTGCCCTTGCTCGTATCACTAAAGCAATCCTTGATGATGAAAACGCAGTACTTCCACTTTCTGTATTCCAAGAAGGCCAATACGGAATCAATGACGTCTTCATTGGTCAACCAGCTGTTGTTGGAGCACACGGTATTGTACGTCCAGTGAACATCCCATTGAACGATGCTGAACTTCAAAAAATGCAAGCTTCTGCTAAAGAATTGAAAGCTATCATTGATGAAGCTTGGAAAAACCCTGAATTCCAAGAAGCTTCTAAAAACTAATTTAAGTTAGAAAAAATGTCTAGACGGTTTGTCTAGACATTTTTATATTTCATTACTTTATTTCATTTGAGCAAAAGCTGCTTCTGCATCTGCGTTACTAATCGCACCTAATTGAATCTTAGCAATTTTACCCTGTGAATCAATTAGATACTCTGTAGGGATGCTTCGAATTTGATAATTTTGAAAAACAGTTCCTTTTGTATCATATAAAACAGGAATGTCTTTATAACCTTGTTCTTCAAACCACTTTGGAAATTGATCTATCGTTTTTTCACCTTGAATACCCGGCGCAATGACAGATAAAATTTCGAAATCACGATCTTCCTTAGCAGCAAGCTCCATCAATTCTGGCATACTCTTCTTACATGGTCCACACCAAGATGCCCAAAATTTAAGATAAACTTTTTTACCTTTAAAATCAGATAATTTCACTTCTTTTCCATCCATTGATTGAAGCGTAAAATCAGGTGCTTCTGCTCCTACAGCCACTTGCTTCACAGTTGCTTGCTGCTGTGTCTGAGTCGTTTGATTTTCTTGACTTGATTTTTTCTCTTCCTTGCCACAAGCAATCAGAAGAAAGAGAGACAAGAAACTAAGCCCAAAATAGATAATTTTTTTCATAGATAACTCCTTTTATCCTAATATTCCAGATAAGACATTTAACTGTCCCAACATTAATAAAATTCCCATGAGAATGATCAATAAACCACCAATTTTCTTCAATAAAAGTATGTGGGATTTGATTCTACTAAAATAAGGCATGATAAGACCTGATGCCAAGGCCAGAACTAAAAATGGAAGCGCCATTCCGAGAGTGTAAATGAGGGTTAATAAGGCTCCCTGAAGAGCTCCATTTCCTCCTGAGGCAGCCAGTGCTAAAACAGAACTTAAAACTGGGCCTATACATGGAGTCCAGCCAAAGCTGAAGCTGATACCCAGTAAAAAGGCCGACATATATTTGCTAGACTGTTTTTGCTTAAATGTTACTGTTTTTTGTACCTCTAATTTTTGTAAGTGAAGAATTTCCATCTGATGCAAACCCAGTATAATAATCATGATTCCCATGACATAACGGAACCAGTCAGTATAAAGTAAATTCCCAAGGAATCCTGCTCCAAATCCAAGAATAAAGAAGATGAGAGAGATACCCGCAATGAAACAGAGTGTCCGAATCAATCCTGACCAGGCAACATCTTTACCCAAAAAACGAAATGTCCTTGACTCCTCTTGATCATCTAGCAGAACACCTGCGTAGACTGGTAACAAGGGAAAGATGCAGGGAGAAAAGAATGACAAGATCCCAGCTATAAAGACAGAAATAAAAAATAAAATACTTTCCAATTAAGAACCTTCTTTCATATAGTCATCTTTTATTTTACTATAAAAGAAAACGTTTGTAAGAAATCCGCTACGCAAATTTATTTTCAACTTGAAAGAATCAAAAAAGGAGCTCAGCTCCTTTTTTTTAATAAGTTCCCTCTTCACCTTGACTTGTCAAGATTACAGGCCCATCTTTAGTAATAACAAACTGATGCTCGTACTGACATGATAGTCCACCATCGATTGTTTTATGTGCCCAACCTGTTTTCATATCTGTATCGATTTCCCAATCACCTGTATTGATCATAGGTTCGATTGTCAAAACCATGCCTTCACGAAGGCGGAGACCGCGACCTGCGATACCATAGTTAGGAACCATTGGTTCTTCATGCATAGTTGGACCAACGCCGTGTCCTACAAGATCACGAACAACGCCGTAACCACGACTTTCAGCATATTCCTGAATAGCAGCTCCAATATCTCCAATACGGTTTCCTACAACAGCTTTTTCAATACCAATGTACATAGCTTCCTTGGTCACGTCCATTAAGTTTTTAACTTCTTCTGACGGTTTACCAACAGCGTATGCCCAACAAGAATCTGCCAAGCCGCCCGTAAAGTTTTGAGTATATTTTTTCATCTGCTCAACGTTGTTAAAGTTGAGTTTAGAAACATTGAGGTCAGACTTAGCGATTGGCCCACCAAGAACCATATCAACCTTCAGCAAATCGCCTTCCTTCAAAATATAGTGGCGTGGAAAAGCATGGGCTACTTCGTCATTGAGTGAACAGCAAGTGGCATAAGGATAATCCATCATTGCCCCATCAACACCGATTTGTAGTGGAAGGAAATTTTCTTCTTTACAACGACGACGCACATATTCTTCTACTTCCCACATATCTACACCTGGTTTGATGATGTCACGCAAACCGATGTGAATACTGGCAAGAAAATCGCCAGCTTTATCCATTGCTTCGATTTCTCTAGCTGATTTTAATGTAATCATGTTTTCTCCTAGTTTTAATTAATTTTTACAGTAACATTTGCTTTTGATACGATTTGATGATTGATATAAATATCATAGTCGATAATGGCTGACCTTCTCGTATGATGAATAATTCTAGCCTGAATTCGCAAGATATCATCAATCTGAACAGCCTGTAAAAAGTAAATCAACATCTGTTCAATGATGAGATTACGTCCGCTATTCACGACCAGATCCTGCGTCATATGTGTCAAAATTTCTGAAAGAACTCCATTTGCAAGGACTCCATTTTTTTCCAACATAAATGGTTCAACCGTAATGACAACTTCATCATGGTGGTAAGATAACTTCTGACCAACCTGTTCTGAAAATGTTGGCAAAGCTGAAACTTGAGAGCGGCTCATCTTTTCCATGACATCCCGTCTAGTAATAACACCAAGTAAAGTTTGATTACTTCTCACAACAGGTACCATTTCAAAGTCTTCAGCAATCATTCTCTGGCTAACATTAGCGATATTCGTCGCTAAACCAGTCATATAGACAGTCCTTGTCATGACCTTATCAATGGTCGTTCCTGGAGATTTATCACCTGCATCACGCATAGTAACTACACCAACAACAACCTGATGCTGATTAATGACAGGGAAACGGCTTGTTCTATTCTTACGAACCAAGTCTAGATAATCTTTGACAGTATCCGTTTCCTGTAGAAATCCATATTCATGACTAGTACGATAGATTTTTTCAACCGTCAAAATATCTGTCTTGATCTGAACGTTGGACAAAGCTCTGTTGATCATAGTCGCAATTGTAAATGTATCATGTTTACTGCGTAATACTGGAATATTTTTCTTATTGGCAGATTCTAAAACATCTTCGTGAACTTCAAATCCACCTGTTACTAGAACTGCATTTTCATTTTCGAGTGCCAATAATTGGATTCGTGTTCGATCTCCTACGATAAGTAAGCCGCCATCATGAAGATAAGAAAGAATATTCTTTTCAGTCATCGCTCCAATGGAGAATTTACTAAATTCTCTATCCAATCCAGCTTGACCAGCTAAAACTTCCGAGCCTGTAACTTCTGCAATTTCTGCGAACGTTAATTTCTCAATAGCTACTTTTTTTGACTTTACACGTACTGTTCCACTTCGAGGACGTGTTTCAACAAGTCCTCTATTTTCAGCTTCTTTGATAGCCCGATATGCTGTACCATCACTTACTCCCAGCCGATTTGAAATACTACGAACACTAACACGCTTCCCAACTGGTAATTCTTCCAAGTAGGCTAATATTTCTTGGTGTTTACTCATTTAGATTTCCTTTTGTATAACGGAATTCTAGATAATCCCGCATCTTTCGGGTATAACGATCGCTACCTTTAAAACGACGATAAAGAACAAAATCTGATTTTTCTGCTACTTTCTGACTAGCAACATTTTCTAGATGTGTCACAATCGAAAGTTGCTTCAAGGCAAACTCGTTCATGGATAAATCTCGTAATTTGGTAACTGCTTCAGTCATATAACCCTGAGACCAATAGTTTTTCTTTAAAAAATAGCCAATTTCTGCTTCTTTCTTAATTTCATCAAGCTTTTCAAACTTGATAGCTCCAATCATTCTTTGCTCATTTTTATCACAAATAGCCCAAATCCCCAAAGGTGATTTCATAAAATAATTGGCAAGAGCATACTGACTTTCTTCAATACTTGCTTGTGCAGGAAAGATAAATTGAAGATTTTCAGGATCTGATGCAAGTTGATGAAAATCATCTACATCCGTAAAAAAGAAGGGACGGAAATATAAACGTTCCGTCTCATAGAAAGAAAATTTTGCTAATTTAGTCCAGATATTCATTGCAATCCTCAAATTGCTAATCTTCAATTAGCTCAATATCTGCTCCAAGATTACGCAATTTTTCGATAATATTCGAGTAGCCTCGAAGGATGAATTCAACATTGGTAATCTCTGTTTTTCCTTCAGCCATCAAGCCAGCAATAACTAAGGCAGCTCCAGCACGTAGGTCTGTTGCCTTAACTTTTGCACCCTGCAAAGGATTTCCACCCTTATAAAGTATGTGGTCGTTTGTTGTTGAAATATCTGCATTCATTTTGGCTAATTCAAAAACATGGTTGACACGTTTTTCATAGATTGTATCAATCAATGTGCCACGACCTTCTGCTTTTAATAGCAAGGGAGTAATAGGCTGTTGAAGATCTGTTGCGAAACCTGGATAAGGAGCTGTCTTAATATTAACAGCCTTTAGATTTGTTTGCTCTTCGACGAAAATACTGTCTTCAGAAACAGTCATGTGAACACCCATTTCTTCAAGTTTAGCAATAAATCCTTCTAAATGCTCATAAAGTACATTATTAATTCGAATCCCATGACCTACTGCAGCTGCCATTGAAATATAAGTACCTGCTTCGATACGGTCAGGGATGACTTGGTGGCGTGTCCCATGCAAGCTATCCACACCATCAATTGTAATCATATCTGTACCTGCTCCACGAATGTGAGCGCCCATATTGTTTAATAATGTAGCCACATCAATGATTTCAGGTTCGCGAGCAGCATTTTCAATAACTGTTCGACCTTTAGCTTTTACTGCTGCTAGCATTGTATTGATTGTTGCACCAACACTAACAGTATCCATATAGATATGCGCACCATGTAGACTTGATCCCTGGGTTGAGAGATTCATATTATCTCCCTCGTAGGTTGTCTTAGCTCCCATAGCTTCAAATGCTTTTAAGTGCAAATCAATCGGACGTGGTCCTAGGTCACACCCTCCAGGCAAACCTACAGTTGCTTCACCAAAACGACCTAAAAGACTACCATAGAAATAATAAGACGCACGCAAGCTATTAATTTTACCATAAGGCATTGGTTTATTTTGAACACCACGAGGATCAATCTCAAGAACATCGTCATAACGCTTGACACTAGCTCCCATGATTTCCATAATCTCAATAAGACTAGCTACATCAGAGATGTCCGGAACACAATCCAAAATCACAACATCATCTGATAAAATAATGGCAGGAATCAAGGCAACGACACTATTTTTAGCGCCACTAATCGTAATTTCACCTTTCAATGGTCTCCCACCGTTAATGACAATTTTTTTCATTTTATACTCTTTCACTATTTATTAAGAAGGTCTCACCCTATATTATACCATATTTCTTACTAATAGCCAATCCTATAAAAAAATTAGGCCCAGAACTATCTTGATATTAAAGACGAGAACTGTGGTTATATCAGTTAGAATTATCATACTTATCAAAGCTAGTAAAAATTTTCCTAGCCTGTAATTTAAAGGCTTGCAACAAAATTTTTACTGTACATTTTTTGTTTGCGATTGGGTAAAGAAAGACAGGCTTAATAAGTCTATGCGATAGTATATACACTTTTATAAAATAAGAAATTAATACTCTTCGAAAATCAAATTCAAACCGCGTC